>NZ_JBYCLC010000345.1:0-30093 GCF_057473685.1 Mycobacterium sp. TH-M116
GCCCACCAGGGCCCCCGGTGCCGCCGGTGCCGCCGGTGCCGAACAGCCCGGCGGGCCCGCCGGCCCCGCCGGTCGCCCCGAGCGCGGTGCTGTTCCCGCCGTTCCCGCCGTTGCCGTAGAGAATCCCCCCGGCCTGGCCTGCGGTTCCCACGCCCTGGGCGCTGGTGTAACCGTTTGCCCCGTTGCCGATCAGCGGACGCCCGAGCAATGTGTCGGTGGGTGCGTTGACCAGGTTCAGCAGCAGGTGCTGGGCGTTGGCAGCCTCGGTGCCGGCGTAGCCGGCCGCGGCCGCACGCAGGGCATGGACCTGCTGGTCGAGGAAAGCCGCAGCGCGGGCGCTGCGCTCCTGGAATCCCGCCGCGTGCCGAGAGAACACGTTCGCGACCATCGCCGACACCTCATCGGCGGCGGCCGGCACGAGTGCCGTCGTGGGCGCGGCGGCTGCCGAGTGGGCCGCATCGAGCGTGGAAGCGAGACCCGCCAACTCGTCTGCCGCCTCGGCCACCAACCCGGGCATCGCCATCACCAACGACATCGGAGACTCCCAGCGCCAGTGTCACCTAGCTTTCGCCCCCCCATCGGCTACGAGCGCATGATAAACCGCGCCGTCGGCGAAGTGAACGGGAACACGCGGTTGCACGCATGCGCGCGCCCGGCGCGCCCGCGGCTACCTGCTGCGCATGCCGTCGATGAAGGCCTGGCTTTCTTCCCAAGTGGGCAGTACCCCGGATGCGCGCACCTCGGCGAAGCTCGGAGCCGCGGCATCGCGGTCGGACAGGCTGGGGGCGGCACCGTCGACCAGCGGCCAGTCGATCGCCAGCGCCGGGTCGGTCGCGCAGACGGTGTGCTCGCGCTGTGGGTTGTACTCGGAAGAGCACAGGTACATCACCGTTGAATTGTCTTGCAGGGCGAGAAAACCGTGCGCGAGGCCCTCGGAGATGTAGATGGTGCGACGCTTGGAGTCGTCGAGCAGGACCGAATCCCACCGCCCGAACGTCGGTGAGCCCAGCCGGACGTCGACGACGACGTCGAACACCGAGCCGCGCACGCAGGTGACGTATTTGGCCTGGCTCGGTGGCACCTGGGCGAAGTGCAGGCCCCGGAGCACGCCGGCCGACGAGACCGAACAGTTGGCCTGCCGGACGTCCAACCGGTGCCCGGCGAACGCGGTGAACTCGCTGTTTTTGAGCCATTCGAAGAACATTCCGCGGGAGTCGCCGTGGATGGTCGGGGTGATCTCCCAGGCGCCGGGTATGTCGAGTTCGCGAACCTTCACTGACCACGCTCCTCGTAGCGGGCTTCGGCGCCGTCCTTGAGCGGCCGCCACCACGATTCGTTGTCGCGATACCAGTCGATGGTGGCTCGCAGGCCCGCCTCGAAGTTGGCATGCTTTGGCGCCCAACCTAATTCGTTGTACAACGACGACGGGTCGATGGCGTACCGCAGGTCGTGGCCGGCGCGGTCGGTGACGTGGTCGAAGTCGTCGGGGTCGCGTCCCATCATCTGCAGGATCGTGCGCATGACCGTCAGGTTGTCGCGCTCGCCCTCGGCGGCGATCAGGTAGGTGCGGCCGTTGTCGCCCTTCTCCAGAATCCGCCGCACCGCGCTGTTGTGGTCCTCGACGTGGATCCAGTCGCGGACGTTGGCGCCCGCGCCGTACAGCTTCGGGCGGCGCCCGGTCAGCACGTTGGTGATCTGGCGCGGGATGAACTTCTCCACGTGCTGATACGGCCCGTAGTTGTTGGAGCAGTTGGAGATCGTCGCGTGCACCCCGTAGGACCGCACCCAGGCCCGGACCAGCAGGTCGCTGGCGGCCTTGGTCGCGGAGTAGGGGCTCGACGGGTTGTACGGCGTGGACTCGGTGAACCGCTGCGGGTCGCCGAGCTTCAGGTCGCCGTAGACCTCGTCGGTGGAGATGTGGTGCAATCGCACTCCGTGCCGCCGCACCGCCTCGAGGATCGCGTAGGTTCCGACCACGTTGCTCCGCAGCGACGTGCCCGGGTCTTCCAGTGAGTTGTCGACGTGGGTCTCGGCTGCGAAATGGACCACCGCGTCGGACTCGGCGACCAGCCGGCTGACCAGCTCGGCGTCGTTGACGTCGCCTTCGACGAACCTGATCGAGTCCTCGACGCCGGCCAGCGACTCGCGCCGGCCGGCGTAGGTCAGGGCGTCGAGCACCGTCACGGAATCTTCGGGGTGTTCGCGCACGGTGCTGTGCACGAAGTTGGCGCCGATGAAGCCGGCGCCGCCGGTGACCAGTAGCCGCATGGCCTAAGACCCTAGCCGAGTGGACGGCTCAGCCGAGGGGAGTCAGCCCCAGCGGTCCGGCCAGTTCGCTCAGGGCCGGCAGCAGGGTCTCTTCGTTCCACCCACCCAGCACTTGGATCGCCACGTGATCGGCGCCAGCCTGCAGGTGTTCGCCCAGGCGGTGCGCGACCGTCTCGGGGGCGCCGTAGGCCACCACCGCGTCGATCAGCCCGTCGCTGCTGGGCTTGCTCACGTCGGCCTCGGTGAACCCCATCCGCAGCCAGTTGTTCACGTAGTCGCTCAGGCCCAGGTAGTGCTCCACGGTCTGGCGGCCGACCGCACGGGCCTTCCCGGTGTTGGCGCCCCTCACCGCATACTCGTGGGCGACGGGCCCTGTTCGCATTCCCCGGCTGGATTTTGGCGCGGGCTCGATGAGCGGGTATCGTGGACCAGCGGTGCGACATTCGCGCCGGCTTTCTGCGTGCCCTGCCCTAGGAATTTCCTGTCACCGGCTCACGTGTGAAGACCGGGTGACGCTGCGCCGATGCGGGTGGACCGAGTACGACGCCTGAAGACGATAAAGACGAGGATTTCTGAACAGTCATGGCCAAGAAGGACGGTGCCATAGAGGTCGAGGGCCGCGTGGTCGAGCCCCTGCCCAATGCGATGTTCCGCATTGAGCTGGAGAACGGTCACAAGGTGCTCGCCCACATCAGCGGCAAGATGCGTCAGCACTACATCCGCATCCTGCCCGAGGATCGGGTGGTGGTGGAGTTGTCGCCCTACGACCTGTCCCGGGGCCGCATCGTGTACCGGTACAAGTGACGAAGCCCGAACCCCAGCAACCCGAACCCCAGCAACGACAGAACAGGATCGACCGGCCGTGAAGGTGAACCCGAGCGTAAAGCCCATCTGTGACAAGTGCAGGGTGATCCGCCGGCATGGGCGGGTCATGGTGATCTGCTCCGATCCTCGCCACAAGCAGCGTCAGGGCTGATCCCTACGGCTCCTGACGTAACCGACAACTGAATGCAGACCCCCCAGCACCAGTGAGCGGCTGGCATCGATGTCGTGATGAACCGCTCATCCACGCCCGGACGGAGGCCGGGCCCCACCCCGAACTGTCGGGGGCGGGAACGGGCTGGGACCAGACCTCCGCCTAGAAAAAGAGGAAACGCCACCTATGGCTCGACTAGTCGGCGTCGATCTGCCGCGCGACAAGCGCATGGAGATCGCCCTGACCTACATCTACGGCGTCGGCCGGACCCGCTCGAACGAGATTCTGGCGGCCACCGGCATCGACAAGGACCTGCGCACGCGGGACCTGACCGACGACCAGCTGACCCACCTGCGTGACTACATCGAAGCCAACCTGAAGGTGGAGGGTGACCTGCGCCGCGAGGTTCAGGCCGACATCCGCCGCAAAATCGAGATCGGCTGCTACCAGGGCCTGCGGCACCGCCGCGGCCTGCCGGTGCGCGGCCAGCGGACCAAGACCAACGCGCGAACCCGGAAGGGCCCCAAACGCACCATCGCAGGCAAAAAGAAGGCCAGGTAGAACCCGATGCCACCAGCAAAAAAAGCGCAGGCAACCTCCGCCAAGAAGGGGCAGAAGATCCGCCGTCGGGAAAAGAAGAACATCCCGCATGGTGCGGCTCACATCAAGAGCACCTTCAACAACACCATCGTGACGATCACCGACCCGCAGGGCAACGTCATCGCCTGGGCGTCGTCTGGCCACGTCGGCTTCAAGGGGTCCCGGAAGTCGACCCCGTTCGCCGCCCAGCTGGCCGCCGAGAACGCGGCGCGCAAGGCTCAGGAGCACGGCGTGCGCAAAGTCGACGTCTTCGTCAAGGGCCCAGGTTCGGGCCGGGAGACGGCGATCCGGTCGCTGCAGGCCGCCGGTCTGGAGGTCGGCGCGATCTCCGACGTCACCCCCCAGCCGCATAACGGCTGCCGTCCGCCGAAGCGCCGTCGGGTTTAGGAGAGAAAAGTAGATGGCTCGTTACACCGGACCCATGACCCGCAAATCGCGCCGGCTGCGCACCGACCTTGTCGGTGGCGACCAGGCGTTCGAGAAGCGTCCCTACCCGCCCGGCCAGCACGGCCGCGCGCGGATCAAGGAAAGCGAATACCTGCTGCAGCTGCAGGAGAAACAGAAGGCCCGCTTCACCTACGGCGTGATGGAAAAGCAGTTCCGCCGCTATTACGAGGAGGCCGTGCGGCAGCCCGGCAAAACCGGTGAGGAGCTGCTGCGGATCCTGGAGAGCCGGCTGGACAACGTCGTCTACCGCGCCGGGCTGGCCCGTACGCGGCGGATGTCACGCCAGCTGGTCACGCACGGCCACTTCAGCGTCAACGGCGTGCACGTCGACGTTCCCAGCTACCGGGTCTCGCAGTACGACATCATCGATGTGCGGGACTCCTCGCTGAACACGGTGCCGTTCCAGATCGCGCGGGAGACCGCGGGTGACCGCCCGATCCCGAGCTGGCTGCAGGTGGTGGGGGAGCGCCAGCGGATCCTGATCCACCAGCTCCCGGAGCGGGCGCAGATCGAAGTGCCCCTGACCGAGCAGCTGATCGTCGAGTACTACTCGAAGTGAGGACATCCCGCACCCACGGGTGCGGACCCCCGGAGCCGCGACCGCGGCGACGGACCACCTGAGCGGCATCAAATAGCGGGTGCCGAGAAGGAGAAGAAGAAACACCATGCTGATCTCCCAGCGACCCACCCTGTCCGAGGAAGTCGTCGCCGACGACCGGTCCCAGTTCGTCATCGAACCGCTGGAGCCAGGATTCGGTTACACCCTGGGCAATTCTCTGCGCCGTACGCTGCTGTCGTCGATCCCCGGCGCAGCCGTCACCAGCATTCGCATCGACGGTGTGCTGCACGAATTCACCACCGTGCCCGGCGTCAAGGAAGATGTCACCGAGATCATCCTGAACCTCAAGAGCCTGGTCGTGTCCTCCGAGGAGGACGAGCCGGTCACGATGTACCTGCGCAAGCAGGGCCCGGGCGAGGTCACCGCGGGAGACATCGTGCCGCCCGCCGGGGTCATCGTGCACAACCCCGAGATGCGCATCGCCACGCTCAATGACAAGGGCAAGCTCGAGGTCGAACTCGTCGTCGAGCGTGGCCGCGGCTATGTCCCGGCGGTTCAGAACCGAGTCTCCGGCGCCGAGATCGGCCGTATCCCGGTGGATTCCATCTACTCGCCGGTCCTCAAGGTGACCTACAAGGTGGACGCCACGCGCGTCGAGCAGCGTACCGACTTCGACAAGCTGATCCTCGACGTGGAGACCAAGAGCTCGATCAGCCCCCGCGACGCCCTGGCGTCGGCGGGTAAGACGCTGGTCGAATTGTTCGGCCTGGCACGCGAACTCAACGTCGAGGCCGAGGGCATCGAGATCGGGCCGTCGCCGGCCGAGGCCGATCACATCGCGTCGTTCGCGCTGCCGATCGACGACCTGGACCTCACCGTGCGGTCCTACAACTGCCTCAAGCGCGAGGGTGTGCACACCGTCGGCGAGCTGGTCAGCCGCACCGAGTCGGACCTGCTCGACATCCGCAACTTCGGTCAGAAGTCCATCGACGAGGTCAAGGTCAAGCTGCACCAGCTGGGTCTGTCACTCAAGGACAGCCCGGCCAGCTTCGACCCGTCCGAGGTTGCGGGTTACGACGCGGCCACCGGCACCTGGTCCAGCGAGGGCGCCTACGACGACCAGGATTACGCCGAAACCGAACAGCTTTAAGGTCCGTCCGGTGACGATGCGGACCCGCTGAGGAGCCGGACAACTGCACTGAGATTCATCTAGACAGGAGCGTCAGCAATGCCCAAGCCCACCAAGGGTCCGCGCCTCGGCGGGTCGTCGTCGCACCAGAAGGCCCTCCTGGCCAACCTGGCCACGTCGCTGTTCGAGCACGGCCGGATCAAGACGACCGAGCCGAAGGCGCGTGCCCTGCGGCCCTATGCGGAGAAGCTGATCACGCACGCCAAAAAGGGCACGCTGCACAACCGTCGAGAGGTTCTGAAGAAGATCCGCGACAAGGACGTCGTGCACGCCCTGTTCGAGGAGATCGGTCCGTTCTTCGCCGACCGCGACGGCGGCTACACCCGCATCATCAAGGTCGAGGCGCGCAAGGGCGACAACGCGCCGATGGCCGTGATCGAGCTCGTGCGGGAGAAGACGGTGACGTCCGAAGCCGACCGGGCGCGGCGGGTGAAGGCCTCGAAGGCTCAGGAGGCTCCGGTGGCGGCCGCGGCGGCTCCGCGGGCGGCCGTCGATCCGGAGGGGGCTGTCGGCCCGACTGCCGAGGTCGTCTCGGAGTCCGCGCCCGAAGCCGCCGACGAGTCCGATGAGGCCGCCGACAGTTAGCGACGACGTCCGGCTGCGGCTCGACATCGCCTATGACGGAACCGAATTCGCGGGCTGGGCGGCACAGGTGGGGCAACGCACCGTCGCCGGCGTCCTCGACGAGGCGCTGACGACCGTCTTCCGCACGCCGGTGCGCTTGCGCGGCGCCGGCCGCACCGACGCCGGCGTCCACGCAAGCGGGCAGGTGGCCCACGCTGATCTGCCCGCCGCTATGCTCTCCAACGCCGAGTCGCGTTCGCGGCGGGCCGGCGAGCCGGAGTTCCTGCCGTTGCTACGACGGCTCGGCCGGTTCCTGCCCGCCGATGTGCGCGTACTCGAGATCAGCCGCGCACCATCGGGTTTCGACGCCCGGTTTTCGGCGCTGCGTCGGCACTACCGCTACCTGTTGTCCACGGCGCCCTACGGGGTCCAGCCGCAGCAGGCCCGCTACGTGACGGCTTGGCCGCGCCTGCTGGACCTCGAGGCGATGAGCGCCGCGTCACGAGACCTGTTGGGGCTGCACGACTTCGCCGCGTTCTGCCGGCACCGGGCCAACGCCACCACCATCAGGGACCTGCAGCGGCTCGAGTGGTCCCGCGAGGGTGACGTGATCACCGCAGACGTCACCGCGGACGCGTTCTGCTGGTCGATGGTGCGGTCCCTGGTCGGGGCGCTGCTGGCCGTCGGCGAACACCGCCGCCCGGCTTCCTGGTGCCGCGAGCTGCTCGCCGCCACCGTCCGCTCCAGCGAATTCGCGGCCGCGCCGGCGCGCGGGCTGACCCTGATCGGCGTCGACTATCCACCCGAGGGTCAACTGGCCGAGCGGAATTCGGTCACCCGCGACATGCGCACGCCCGGCTGAGCCGGCCTGCGCCGGAGTTCACAGCTTGCCGGCGGCGAAGCCGGCGGCCTGATCCACCAGGCCGGAATCGATGTAGGCCGGCTGGAAATGGGACGGCCAGTTGGTGCCGTTCGAGCAGATGGGATCCCCGGCCGCGCACTGGTCGATGGTCTTGCCGGCGAACGCGGGGCTGACGTTGCTCAGGGGTCCGACGATCCGTCGGGTGCCGTTGCCGAACAACGCGACGGCCGCGATGTGGTCGGCCATCGCCGGTGGGAGGGGATTGGTGAAGCCGAACGCCGGTTTGGCCACCGCGATCACGAGGTCGGCGGCTGCGGCGCCCAGTGAGTAGCCGCCGAGCACCATGCGCGTCTCGGGGCAGCTGTGGGCCATGGATTGGACGTGCGCACTCATGTCGTCGGCGCCCTTGGCGGGGCTGATGTCGGCGGGGTAATTCACCCCGTAGGACGCGACCGTCATTGTCGGCAGCTTGGGCCGCAACGCGTTGACGAACGCGTTGCCCACGTAGCCGGGGCCGGGTGGCTCCTCTCGGCCCCGCGCGAAGACCACTTCGGCGCCCGGGCAGGGCGCCGCCGCCGTCGGCCCGGGCGCCACCCACGGCGCGATCAGACCGGCAGCCGCGCCGAACGAAGCGGCGCCCAGAAGGCTCGCCAGCCTGCCGCCCACACTGGGCCTGGCGCCCGGACTGTGGTGGGGCAAAGGGTCACCCGCGCATAGCCGCATGGGCCGATGGTAGCGACGCGAGCGGTCGGCTCAGCCGGCTACCGCCGACGGTTCCGCAATCGTTATCGTCGCCGCGTCAGTAGGCGACGGAAACCAGGTCGGGCGCGGGCGACGGCGGAGATGACAGGGTCGGTGAGGACACGTTGCCCGGTATCGAGGGGCCGGGCCCCGGTGGTACCGGGCCTGCCGGTGTCTGCGGCCCGGGCGCCTGCGGGGAGGGGCCGGGGGCCAGTGGGCCGAGGGCCGGCACCTGCGGCCCGAACCCGGGCACCTGTCGGCCGGTCCCCGCCAGCAGCTTGGACGCCACGAAAGCCGCGGCCTGGGTGGTGTACACGGGGACATAGCCCTCGGTGTGCCCGGTCCACTCGTTGCCGGGGCCCGCGTGGCAGATCGGGTCGGTGGGGTTGCACAGGTCGATCACCTTGGAACCGAACAGCGCACTCTGGGCGCCCAGCGATCGGCCGGACCGGTCGGCCACGTCGCCGAACACGGCGACCGCGGCGATGTTCTTGGCGTACTCGGGGGGCAGCGAACTGCCCCAGCTGATGCCGCCGAGGGGGACCCCGCCCACGATGTCGATGACGTCGGCGCCCTGCGAGTAGCCACCCAGCACCAGCCTGGTGCCCGGGCAGGACGACGCCGTCGACTTGACGTGCGCGATCACGTCGTTGGCGCCGTCTCCGGTGTGGATCTGCAACTTGCTGGCGTTGTAGTTCACCGCATACGTACCGATGTCGAGGCCGCCGGTCTGCTGGCGCAGCGAGTCGACGAAGGCTTCGCCGACCCGGCCGATGCCGGGCGGCTCGTTGGTTCCGCGGGCGAAGATGACCTGCGCGTCGGGGCAACTGCCGGCCGAGGCGACCGGCACGGCGACGGCAGCGGTAGCCAGACCTGCGGCACCGGTCACAGCTGCGGCTCCCAGGCGGGCCCAGCGCCCCCCCGACCGCGCGCCGCCCGCCAACGGGCCCCGTGTGCGGTGCGGAATCATGCGTCGATTTTAGCTGTCACCAGGCCAGGAGGCACCCGTCGCAGCTGTGGATGGACTGTGCGCGGACACCGGCGGACGGGATTACCGTGAAGTCCGGCGCATGGGGGGCGGATCGTGGGGAGACGCGGAGAAGGGTGGGGACGGGGTGTCGGACCGGTCGACGACGGCGCTGCGGGCCAGCGGCTATCGCTTCTTGCTGCGTCGCGTCGAACGTGCCCTGCACGGCGGCCGGTCGGTGCCGGCGCGGGCGGCGCCGCTGACCCTCGGCTGGGCCCTGGCGGCGGTCACCGTGCTCGGCTGCGCCCTGGTGGCCGCGCTGCGGCCGCAGGCGGACTTCGACCAGGCGCGGATCGTGATAGCCCGGGAATCCGGCGCTCTGTACGTCCGCATGGGCGAGATCTGGCACCCCGTGCTCAACGTGGCTTCGGCGCGGCTGATCGCCGGCGCACAAGCCCGCCCGCAGCTGGTGTCAGAGTCGGATCTGCGTCGCACCAAACGCGGTCCGCTGCTTGGGATTCCTGGCGCACCGGCGCTGATCGGAGCGGCACTGTCCGCGCCGGAGTCCGGGTGGGCGGTCTGTGACAGCCGAGAGTCCGGCAGCCCGACCACGACGGTCGTCGTCGGGCGGGCCGACGCCTGGGCGGACGGTCGCCTGCCGGTCGGGCGGGCCATCCTGGCCACCCCCGGCCCGGGCTTGCCCGCCTATCTGCTCTACGAGGGCCGCCGGGCCGTGGTGGATGTCTCCGACGCCGCCGTCGTCCGGGCGCTCAGATTGGAAGGGCGCACGCCGCGGGCCGTCTCCCCGTGGTTGCTGAACGCCGTCCCCGAGTCACCGTCGATCACGGTGCCGCGAATCGGCGGAGCGGGCAGCGAGTCGGCGGGGGTCCCTGGCTTTCCGGTCGGCGGTGTGCTGCGCATCACGCGCGGCGGCAGTGACGAATATTACGTGGTGTTGCCGGCCGGGGTGCAGCGCATCGGCCGGGTGGCCGCGGATCTGCTGCGTCTCGACGATTCGCACGGGACCACCGACGTCCGTACGGTCGCGCCCGACGTGATCCGTGCCGCTCCGATCGTGACCACGCTGCCCGTGGGGGGCTTTCCCGACCGGGCGCCCGATCCGGCCGACGCCGGCAGCACCGTGTGCATCGTCCAGGAGCCCGAGGCGCCGGCGGGGTACGTGGGGATCGTGACGGGGCAACGCCTTCCGCTGCCGCCCGGGCAGCTGCCGGTGACGCTGGCGCAGGCCGACGGGAGCGGTCCCGCGCTCGACGCGGTCTATCTGCCGACCGGCCGCAGCGCCTACGTGCGGGGCCCCCGGGACGCCGACCGGTACCTGGTCACCGACACCGGGGTGCGCTTCGCCGTCCGCGGCGACGACGCCGCGCGCGACCTCGGTCTGGCGGCGCCGGTTCCGGCGCCATGGCCGATGCTGGCGGCGCTGCCGTCGGGACCGGAACTCAGCCGAGCAGGCGCGTCAGTGGCCCGCGACGCCATCGGCGGGTCCGTCGGGCCCGGTCCGGGCCCTGGTGCGGACGGCCTGGGCGGCCACGGCGGCGGCCAGCGCGATCAGGCAGACCGCCGCGCCGCCCAGCGCGATGCCGTGACCGTCCCGCTTCGGTGAGGGCCCCGGGGCGGGTGCCGGTATCGGCGACGGTGCCGGTCCGGCCACGCGGTCGGGCGCGCCGGAATCGGTGCTGACGGCGGCCAGGGCATCGACTGTCCCGTGGCCGACGAGCGGATCGCGGCCGGCGGCCGGGTGATGCGCGGTCGACTCGATGCGCCGCATCACCTGCCGCGCGGTCAGCGCCGGGAACCGGGCCCGGATCAGTGCCGCGACCCCGCTGACGACCGGTGCGGCAAAGCTGGTGCCCGACACTTCGCATCCGAGCGGGTTGACCCGCTCGCCCGTCGCCGCGACGTCCACCCAGGGGCCGGCCAAGGTGAACGGCGAGGGCGTCCCTTCGGAGTTCACCGATCCGACCGTCAGAACATAGTCGTCGTACCAGGCGGGACTGACCGCGACCGTGACGTCGTCCCAGGTGGCATCCGGACGTTGGGCGGGGCATTGCGCACCGCCGCCGGTGTTGCCCGCCGCGGCCACGACGACGGCGTTCTTCACGTCGACCGCATAGGCCAGCGCGGCGCCCAGCGCCCGGTCGTCGAGGGTCGCGGAGGCCGGAACGCAGGCGACCGAGGAGATGTTGATGACCGATGCGCCGAGATCGGCCGCCGTCCGCACGGCTTTGGCCAGCGTGTCGACGTCCCCGACGCCGGAGCGGGACCGGTCGGAGACCGGTGCGAACTTCGCGCTGGACTGGCGGATGCTGATCACCGTGGCCTCGGGTGCGACTCCGCCCGTGCCCGTGGCATCCGTCGCGGCCGCGATCATCGCGGCCACCAGGGTGCCGTGGGCGTCGCAGTCCGCGGCTCCGTCACCGGTTGACACGTAGTCGCCTCCGGGCACCACGGCACGCAGCCGCGGGTGCCCGGAGACTCCGGTGTCGATCACCGCGACGCGTTGCCCGGCCCCGCGGGTGAGCTGCCAGACCCTGGGCAGGTCGAGGTCGGCAAGGGGGTCGGTGTCCGGGGCGGGACCGGTCGTGAGCACCGCGCACACGTCGTGCTGCACGGTCGGTCGTGGCGGCGCCGGCCGGGCCGGCGCCGGCAGCCACTTGTCGTCCACTTGCGGCGGTGAAACCGCATGGGCGCCCGGCATTCCGAATTGCCACAGCGCCACCAGGGCCGACACCGCCAGCAGCCGCCCGGCGCGGGACGCCGTCACGGGACGTGAATTCCGCGAATGGCGCCGTAGACGCCGCAGATCCAGCACCCTAGCGGCGCCATGGCAACCACGGCAAGACGTTCCAGCATCCCGAGGCCGCGCCGCAGCGGGGGCGACAGCGACAGCTCCGGGGCGGCAAAGCGCAGGGACAACGCCGCCGCGGCGGCCAACAGGACCGCCGCCGCGGCGATCCACGGTCTCTGCCCGGTAGCGCTGATCGCCACTTTTCCGACAACTGTTGTCAGCGTGACAAATCCAGCGGTGGCTAGTGGCAAAGCCCTGCCGCCGACCGCCGTGTGGACCCTCGACAACAGCAGCGCGCCGGCGACGGTGGCGAAGACCAAGCGGGCCAGAGTCGGCCCGCTGGCCAGCGCGGTGACCACGGCGCCTACGGCGGCCGAGGAGGAGAACGCGCCGACCAGGCCGGTCAACCAGCGGTCGGCGCGCACCGCCGCGGCACCCACCCGGTCGCTTTCGGGCACCACGGCATCCAGGCGCGGTGACAAGCCCGCCAGCAGGAGGGACATCCGCCCCGACGCGTCGAGCAGGCCGAGGGATGCCAGCGCGGTCACCGCGCCGACGGCGGCCGGCGGGGCCGCGGTGAGCACGCCCACGAACGCGGCGGCGGCCATGACCGTCGCCGCACCCGCCATCGCGGTGAATGTCACAGCGCCACAGGCCGATGCGCGCATCGACAGCACCGACGTGACCCCGGCCGTCGACGCGGCCAGCAACACGCCCGGCAAACCCGGGTTGCCGGGAACGGCCAGGAAGCCGGCGATCGCGGCGAAGACCGTGCCGGTCACGCCCAGCGCGAGCGCGGCGGCGGGGTCCCGATACACCCGCCGCGCGAGCGCTCCGGCCAGCACGGCGACGACGCCTGCCGCGGCCGCCACGGCGGTGGTACCGGTGTGGCCGGCCGACCCGTTGCCGCTGAACGTGTTGTGAACCAGAGCAAGCGCGCCGATGCCGGCCAGGCCGGCCGCCGAGATCGCACCCGCGGTGCGGGCCGCATGGCGGCCGTCAAGCCGGCCCGCCGGGCCGAGCGCCGCCGAGACGGCCTCGGCGAGGTCGTCGTGGCGCGCCACGGGCGCCGCCGGCGCGCGCTGGCCGAGAACGAGAACGGTTCCGTCGCGGATGCCGTTCTGCGCCAGTGTGGTCGGACCGGGCAGCGCGGTCCGACCTACCGGTGAGAGCAGGTAGCTCGTCGCCTCCGCAGCGCCGGCGGGACCGTGCAGGATGTCGACGATCGACGGGATCAGGGCTGCCACGGGGACGCGGGCGGGCAGCGTCAGGTCCGCGGCGCCGGCTCCGGCGTGAACGCATACCCGGCACCATTCGTCAGATGCAGGCATCACGACCCCTTCGCTCGAATCACAGGCACATTAACCGGTTTCGTGTTTCCTTGCGTTCGGCTGTCCACAGGTGACTTGCCGCCCGCGTGGGTGCTGCCTAGCGTTCCCGACCGTGGGAGGATCGCGATGACGGACGACTTTGTGCCCACGGCGCGGCGACTTCCGCCGGCTGTCGCGCAGGACGACATCGTCGTCGATGCCCCGCCCGGCCTGCCGGCCCGCGCGTCGTCGGGAGCGCTGCTGCGGCTGCTCCCGCTTGTCACGTCGGTGGCGGCCGCGGGAGCCATGGCGGTGTCGTCGCTGCAGGGGCCGGGCGCGGGCCGCAGCCCGGTCCTCCTGGCATTTCCGGCGATGATGCTGCTCTCCGCCCTGACGACGGTGATCGCCGGTCGGGGGCGCCGCGGCGACATCGACGCCGACCGGACCGGCTACCTCGAACACCTGGGCACTCTGCGCCTGGCGGTCACCGAAAAAGCTGCGGCACAACGGTTGGCGCAGCTTTGGATCCATCCGGACCCGGACACCTTGTGGACGCTGATCGGCGGTCCGAGGATGTGGGAGCGGCGGGTCGCCGACGCCGATTTCTGCCTGGTCCGGGTCGGAGTCGGTATCCGGCCCCTTGCCGCCCGGCTGGTGGCCCCGGAGGCGCCCTCCGGGAGGGCAGCCGACCCGGTGACCACCGCGGCGATGCGGCGGTTCGTCGACACCCACGCCGCGCTCGCCGATGTGCCGATCGCGATCGGACTGCTACCCGGGGAAAGGCTGACCCTCCGCGGTGACCCGGCGGCGGTGCGGGGTCTGCTGCGCGCCGTCGTCTGTCAGCTGGCAGTGCTGCATGCCCCGGATCAGCTGCTGATCGCCGGCGCGGTCGGCGACCACGTCCGCGTCCACTGGGATTGGCTGAAATGGTTGCCCCACAACCGACATCCCGCCAGCACCGACGCCTTAGGGCCCGCCCGCATGGTGTACTCCAGTGTTTCCGAGGCGCTGGCGGCGCTGGCGGCGCTGGAGGCGCTGGAGGCGCTGGCGGTGCTGGGCTCGGTGCGGGGCTCGCGGCAGGCAGTGGTGATCGCCGACGTCGTCGACGACGTCGCCGCGATGCCCGGTGTCATCACCCTCGCGGTCGGCGGTGGGCGCGACGGGGCGCCGGTGACGATCACTGGGGACGGCGACACGCAGACCGTCGCGCGCCCCGACCGACTCGACCCCTTGGGCGCGCTGACCTGTGCGCGCCGGCTCGCCGCCTACCGGATCGGTGCCGACGGTCGGTTCGGGGACTCCGGGTGGCTGGGGCTGGCCGGGATCGTTGACATCGCCGACTTCGACCCGACCCTGCTGTGGCGCACTGCCGGCGAGCATGAGCGGCTGTGCGTGCCCATCGGTGCCGGGGCCGACGGTGCGCCGCTGCGGCTCGACATCAAGGAGCCCGCCGAGGGCGGGGTCGGACCGCACGGTCTGTGTGTGGGGGCCACCGGTTCGGGAAAGTCCGAACTGCTGCGCACCGTCGCACTGGGAATGATGGCGCTGCACTCACCGGCCGTGCTCAACCTGCTGCTCGTCGACTTCAAAGGGGGATCAACCTTTCTGGACATGGCCGGTGCTCCCCACGTCGCGGCGGTCATCACCAACCTGGCCGACGACGCGCCGCTGGTGGCCCGGATGCGTGACGCGCTGGGCGGTGAGATCAATCGTCGCCAGGAGCTGCTGCGGGCGGCCGGGTGTGTCGGTGTCGGGGCCTACGAACGCGCCCGCCGCGACGGCGCAGCGCTGACCCCACTGCCCTCGTTGTTCGTCGTCGTCGACGAGTTCTCCGAACTGCTCAGCCGCAATCCCGATTTCGCCGACACGTTCGTGGCGATCGGCCGGGTCGGCCGCTCGCTGGGCATGCATCTGCTGCTGGCCACTCAGCGCCTCGAAGAGGGCAGGTTGAGGGGTCTGGAGTCCCACCTGTCCTACCGGTTGTGTCTGAAGACTTTGTCCGCCGGCGAATCCCGCCTGGTGTTGGGGACGCCCGACGCCTACGAATTACCCAACACGCCCGGCGCGGGCTACCTGCGTGTCGGCAGTGAAAAGCCGGTCCGCTTCCAGGCCGCCTGCGTGTCGGGACCGCTGCGGTCGTCTGCGCCTCCCGCGAGGCCGCCGGGGACGGTGTGCCGGTTCGACGCCGGCGCGGTCGGGCCGGTGACCCGGGTCGCGGAGCGCGGCCCGGCGCCGACGGTTCTGCACGCGGTCGTGGACCGAGTGTCCGGGCACGGGCCGCCGGCGCACCGGGTGTGGTTGCCGCCGCTGGGTGCGCCGCCGGCGCTGGACACCCTGTTGCGCGAGCTCGCGCCGCGCGCACTGACGGTTCCCATCGGCATCGTCGACCGTCCGTTCGAGCAGCGCCGGACACCGCTGCTGGTCGACTTGTCCGCGGGCGCGGGCAACGTGGCGATCGTCGGCGCGCCTCAAAGCGGGAAGTCGACAGCGCTGCGGACGCTGATCACCGCGTTGGCCACCACCCACGATCCGGGCCGGGTTCAGTTCTACTGCCTGGATTTCGGTGGCGGAGCGCTGGCCTCGGTGCGTGACTGGCCGCACGTGGGTGCCGTCGCGAGCCGGGCCGAACCGCGGCTCGCGGCTCGCGTGGTCGCTGAGTGCGAGTCAGTGATGCGCTCGCGGGAAGCCCTCTTCGGTGAGCACCGCATCGACTCGATCGGCCAATACCGCAGGCTGCGTGCGCAGCGCGCGGTACCGCACGACGATCCGTTCGGTGACGTGTTCCTGGTGGTCGACGGCTGGGGGAGGCTGCGGCACGAGTTCGAGGAGCTGGAGTCCTCGATCACCACACTTGCCGCCCAGGGACTTTCGTTCGGCGTGCACGTGGTGGTATCGGCGGGACGTTGGGCCGACATCAGGCCGTCGCTGCGCGACCAGATCGGCACCCGCATCGAGCTGCGGCTCGGAGATCCGGCCGACTCCGAACTCGACCGCAAGGCGGCACAGCACGTGCCTCGCGACAGGCCGGGCCGCGGCATCTCACCCGACGGTATGCACATGGTGATCGCCGTGCCCGTCGACGAGATCCCGCACAGTGACTCGGCGGCGCCGCCCATACCGTTGCTACCCGCGCACGTGGACCACCACGCCGTCGTCGGTGCTGCCGGTGCCGGACCGCGCGCGGGCGTCCTGTTCGGCCTTGAGGAGAGTCGATTATGTCCGGTGGCAGTCGATTTCGAGCGGTACCAACATCTGCTGATCCTCGGGGACAGCGAGTGCGGAAAAACCGCCGCCCTGCGGGTCCTGTGCCGGGAGTTCGCGCGCAGCCTGAGTGTGGCCGAGGCGCACCTGGTGATCGTCGACTTCCGCCGCGGGCTGCTCGGTGCGGTCGAGACCGAACACGTCGGCGGGTACGCGGCATCTCCGGCGGCGCTGGCCGCGCTGCTCCCCGAGTTGCTGGACCGGCTGCGGGAGCGGATGCCACCCGCGGGCGTGAGCCAGGCGCAGCTGCGGGCCAGGGCCTGGTGGTCCGGGCCGGACGTCTACGTGTTGGTCGACGACTACGACCTGGTGGCCGCCCCCTCGGGCAACCCGCTGCTGGGTTTGGCCGAATACCTGCCGTATGCAAGAGATCTGGGCCTGCACCTGGTGATCGCCCGGCGCTGCGGGGGCGCCGAACGCGTGCTGTTCGAGCCCCTGCTGGCGGGCCTGCGCGATCTGGGCGCCACAGAACTGAGAATGAGCGGATGTCCCGCCGACGGCGCCCCGCTGGGTTCGGGCCGGCCGGTGCGGTTGCCGCCGGGGCGCGGCATCCTGGTCACCCGCGCAGGTGACGAACAGCTGATCCAAGTGGCCTGGAGTCCGCCGTGAGCGGGCACCGCGCGATCCTGGAGACGGGGCCTGGCACCGTACGCCGGTTATGTTGCGCCACAGATGGATCGGCTGACGCCGAAGTCGTGACGGCGGCCCTGGAAGCGATCGACGACCGGGTCGCGCTGCTCGGGGATCGACCGGTGAGCGTCGATGCGCTGTGGCGCGCCGCGCTCCGATCGTCGCTGTGCCCTGATGCCGGGGCAGCGTTGCTCCTGGTGCACCCGTCGTGGTGGTCGTCCTCGCGTGTCGGCGTGGTCACTGCGGCCGCGTGCACGCTGGCCGACGACGTGGTGGTGCGGCCGCGGTCGTGGCTGTTGGCGCGGGCGTCCGGGGCCGGGGCGGCGGTGGTGGTGGAGATCGCCGAGCGGTTGGTTCTGGTCGCCGGTGCCGAGGTGGTCGCGATACCCCGCGCGACGGGGTGCGGCGAGGCGGAGGAGAAGGTCGCGACGCTTGTCGCCGCGACGACGGGCACGGTGGTGGTCGACGCGCCGGGCACCGTGCCGGGGGCCACGACGTTCGCGAGGTCGCTCAGCGGTGCGGCGCGCGGTGGCGGGCGTGCGGTCGTCCACGTCGACGACGCCGGCATGGCCCGGCTGGCCCGCTCGGCCGGGCCGCCTCCGGCCGGCGCCGGCCGGATCGCGCCGCCGCGGCCGGGCACCGGGGGGTTGAGCACGCGGTCCCGGCTGCGCACCGTGTTCACGGCCGCCGCCGTGGTCATGGCGGCGGCAGCACCGGCCGTGGCGCCGGGCGAGCGTCAGGCCACGGGGCCGGCGCGCGCCGCGGCCTCGACCCTCCTGGTGGAGGGCAGGGTGGCGCTCTCGGTTCCGGCCGGCTGGCCGGCCCAGCGCGTGGTCACCGGGCCCGGTTCGGCACGGGTGCAGGTCACCTCGCCGTCCGATCCCGAGGTCGCGCTGCACATCACCCAGTCACCGGTGCCCGGTGAGGCGCTGAGCGGCGCCGCCGAGCGGCTCAAGCGGGCTATCGACGCCGAACCGGCCGCGGTGTTCGTGGACTTCGACCCGTCGGGGACCAGCGCAGGCCGCCCCGCGGCCACCTACCGCGAGGTGCGGGCCCGCCACCACGTGTGGTGGACGGTACTACTGGACGGCGCCGTCCGGATCAGCGTCGGGTGCCAGAGCCGTCCCGGTGGCTATGCCGTCGTGCGCGACGTGTGCGAGCAGGCGGTCCGCTCCGCGCACGCGGTTGGATGAACCGGAATTCGGTGGGAACCGAACCCGCTCCGCCGAGGTCGAACCTGATATGGCGACTTCCAACACCCTGAGCACCGACTTCGACCTGATGCGCTCGGTCGCGGCCACGACCGACACCCGCAACGAAGAACTCCGGGCGATGCTGCAGGTATTCATCGGCCGCATGGGCGGCGTCCCGCCGTCGGTATGGGGCGGGCCCGCGGCGGCGCGGTTCAAGGAGGTGGTGGATCGCTGGAACGCCGAGTCGTTGCGGCTGCACCACGTCCTGCATGACATCGCCGAGACCATCCGGCACAACGCGGCCGCCCTGCAGGAGGCCGCACAACACCATGCCCACCGCGTCGCCGCCTCCGGCGCACACCTGTGACGGGAAGGAGACAGTCGTGGAACCGGTGCTGTCCTACAACTTCGGCGAACTGGAATACGCTGTGCGCCAAGAGATCCACGCCACGTCGGCGCGGTTCAACGCCGCGCTGGAGGAGTTGAGATCGCAGATCGCCCCGCTGCAGCAGCTGTGGACCCGGGAAGCGGCGGCCGCCTACCAGGTGGAGCAGCTGAAGTGGCATCAGGCAGCGACCGCGCTCAACGAGATCCTCGTCGACCTCGGCAACGCCGTGCGCGACGGCGCCGAGGAGGTGGCCGACGCCGACCGCCGAGCCGCCGGTCTCTGGGCGCGGTAGCCGTCGCGCTCCCACGAACGTCTGTGTGGTTCCGGCGGAGGAGAGCCGCCGGGACCACACAGCGATTTTGACCTGCGGGGACGTCCGTCGGTAAGCTGCTGCGTTGGCGTGCGGTAACGCCGGGGCCTCGGGTCAATGTCGGTCGCCGAGATCAGCCCCACCGTGTGGCGCCTGACCGGCACCCGGGTCGCACCGGGATTCACCCCGAGAAGAGAAGGTAAGCCCTGTGCCTACTTATGCGCCGAAGGCGGGTGACACCACGCGGTCGTGGTATGTCATCGACGCCACGGACGTGGTGCTTGGCCGTCTTGCCGTTGCGGTAGCCACCCTGCTGCGCGGTAAGCACAAGCCGACGTTCGCCCCCAACGTCGATGGCGGAGACTTCGTCATCGTCATCAATGCCGACAAGGTCGCCATCGGCCCCGAGAAGCTGCGCGACAAGCTGGCTTACCGCCACTCCGGATACCCCGGTGGCCTGCGCAAGCGCACCATCGGAGAGCTGATGCAGAAGCACCCCGACCGCGTCGTTGAAAAAGCGATCGTCGGCATGCTGCCCAAGAACAAGCTCAGTCGGCAGATCCAGCGCAAGCTGCACGTCTACGCCGGTCCGGAGCACCCCCACGCCGCGCAACAGCCGGTTCCGTTCGAGATCAAGCAGGTGGCCCAGTGACCGAGACGACCGAAGCCGTGGAAGTGGAAGAAGCTCCGCAGGCCACCGAAGCCACCGAAGCGCCGGAAGCCGCTCTCGAGGTCCCAGAGCGCACCAAGGCTGCTGGGGTCACCGGCATGCCCGCCGGCGACTCCTTTGTGTTCGAGCGGCCCATCCAGACCGTCGGCCGCCGCAAGGAGGCCGTGGTGCGGGTGCGGCTGGTGCCCGGCACCGGCAAATTCGACCTCAACGGCCGCAGCCTGGAGGCATACTTCCCCAACAAGGTGCACCAGCAGCTGATCAAGGCTCCGCTGGTCACGGTGGACCGGGCGGAAAACTTCGACATCTTCGCCCACCTGACCGGCGGCGGACCATCGGGACAGGCCGGTGCGCTGCGCCTGGGCATCGCCCGCGCGCTGATTCTCGTGCAGCCGGAGGACCGCCCCGCGCTGAAGAAGGCAGGCTTTCTCACCCGCGATCCGCGTGCTACCGAGCGCAAGAAGTACGGCCTGAAGAAGGCACGTAAGGCACCCCAGTACAGCAAGCGCTGATCGGCGGTCACTTTCCGGCCGCGAAGCGGCATCTCGCACGAGACTTTGTGTCCGGTTCTCGGCGTGTCTGCGCGCAATCGTGCGCGGTTTCGGTCAGAAAAGAACAGGCACGCTGGGTGCTGGACCGCCCAAACTGTGAGAGGTTTGTCCGCATGGGTCGACTATTCGGCACTGACGGTGTTCGTGGGGTCGCCAATCGTGAGTTGACCGCCGAGCTGGCGTTGGCGCTGGGCGCGGCAGCGGCCGGGCACCTGGCGCGGCCGGGCGGACCCGGCAGGCGGGTCGCAGTGGTGGGCCGGGATCCCCGTGCCAGCGGGGAGATGCTGGAAGCCGCGGTGATCGCCGGGCTGACCAGCCAGGGCGTCGACGCGCTGCGGGTCGGGGTGCTGCCCACACCGGCGGTGGCCTACCTGACCGGTGCCTATGACGCCGACTTCGGTGTCGTGATCTCGGCATCGCACAATCCGATGCCCGACAACGGCATCAAGGTGTTCGGTCCCGGCGGCCGCAAACTCGACGACGACAGCGAGAACCGGATCGAGGAACTCCTCGCCGCCGGGCCGGGGGTGCGGCCGGTCGCGGCGGGGATCGGTCGGGTGATCGACGCCGAGGACGCCGCGGACCGCTACCTTCGCCACGTCGGCAAGGCCAGCACGCTGCGGCTCGACGGGCTGACCGTGGTCGTCGACTGCGCCCACGGCGCGGCGTCCTCAGCCGCCCCGACCGCCTACCGCGCCGCCGGTGCCCGGGTCATCGCGATCAACGCCGAGCCCAACGGGCTCAACATCAACGACGGTTGTGGGTCCACTCACCTGGATTCGCTGCGCGCGGCAGTCGTCGCGCACGGTGCCGATCTCGGCTTGGCGCACGACGGGGACGCCGATCGGTGTCTGGCCGTCGACGCCGGCGGACACGTCGTCGACGGCGACGCGATCATGGTCGTGCTCGCGTTGGCGATGCAGGAGGCTCGGGAGCTCGCCTCGGACACACTGGTCACGACCGTGATGAGCAACCTGGGGCTGCATCTGGCCATGCGTTCGGCCGGTATCAGCGTGCGCACGACCGGCGTCGGCGACCGCTATGTTCTGGAGGAGTTGCGCGCCGGCGACTACAGCCTCGGCGGGGAGCAGTCCGGCCACATCGTGATGCCCGCGCTGGGCTCCACCGGAGACGGCATCGTCACCGGTCTGAGATTGATGACCCGCATGGTGCAGACGGGCGCCCCGCTGGCCGAGCTCGCCGCGGCGATGCGGACGTTGCCCCAGGTGCTGATCAACGTCGAGGTCGCCGACAGGGCCGCCTCCGAGGCGCCGTCGGTGCAGGCCGCTGTCGCGGAGGCGACGACCGAGTTGGGCGATACGGGCCGGATCCTGTTGCGGCCCTCCGGAACCGAACCCGTGATCCGCGTCATGGTCGAAGCGCCCGCCAAGGAGGTCGCGGAGCGGATCGCCGCGCAGGTGGCCGAAGCGGTCAGCGCCGCGAGCTGATCTTCGTTGGAACCCCGGCGCCGCTCCCGGCGTCGGAACAGGCATGAGAGAACGCAGTTGTGCCGAGGTTGACGTGCCGGCGGTGCACGGGGTCGCCGACCGATTGAGGGTGGCCGCCGAACTGATCGACGACGCCGTGGAGGAGCACCTGGCCAGGCTGGCCTTCAGCGGGGCCGGTGCAGGGCGCCCATTCGCCGCGCGCGGCGATGCACTGCGTGCGGGCCTGCAGAGGCTCGCGGCGGAGTTGTCGCAGTGGTCCCGGGCGTCCGTGGCCGTCGCCGTTGCCCTGCGAGCCAGCGCCGACCGCTATGCCGACGCCGAACTGTGCGCCGCCAGACGGATCGCCTGAGCATGGCCGACCGGTTTGACGTCGCCGAACGCCTCGCCGACGGCCGGTTCGCCGCCGAGCACATCCAGTGCTACGTGCAGGCCTGTCGCGCGCTTGGTTACCGGGAGCCCGACCTGACGGCGCGCCCGTCCCAGATCCTGGACTGGTACGACAGCGAACAGGGCCTGGACCTGCATGCACTGGATCGCGACTGCGCGCAACTGCGTGCGGCGGGCGCCGCAGTCGCCGAAGCCCTCCGCATTCAGCGGGCCCAGGTAGACGAGCTGGCCGCGGCATGGACGGGCCCGGGCGGTGCCGCCGCGATCGCGTTCCTGCGTCGCCATTGCGACGCGGCCGACACCGTGACCACCGAGGTCCGTGCTGCGGCGCAGCGGTGTGAGTCGTTGCGTGACAACCTGTGGTACCTGCTCGACTCGAAGGTCGCCACGACCGTCGCCATCGACGATCGCACGCAGGCGCAGCGGCCGGCGTGGTTAACGGCCGCCGCAGCGGCCACCCACGGGGCCGGCGATCCGGCGTCCGTCGAACAGGTCGTCCGTCACGAGATAAACCCCTACGTCGACAACGACATTCGCAACGACTGGCTGACCGCGATGCGTTCGAGCATGGCGGGGATCGCAGCGGCCTACGACATGGTCATCGACAGGATGGCCGTCGCGCCGGTGGCGTACTTCGAGGTTCCCGGCGATTTCGGTCCGGCCTACCAACCGGACCCGCCGGCGGCCGTCGCACCCGCGGCCGTCGTACCCGCCGCGGTGGCGTCCCTCGGGCCGACCGACCCCTCGCTGCCTCCTGCGCCGGCCGGCGCGCCGCCGCCGCCCCCTGCGCCGGCCGGCGCGCCGCCGCCGCCCCCCGTGCCGGCCGGCCCGCCGCCGCCGCCCCCCGTGCCGGCCGGCCCGCCGCCGGCTGCTGCCACGGCGCCTTTGGCCCAGGACTGGGGAGCGGCGCTCGGTGACGCGGCGGGTATGCCCGCCGGCGGTCTGGGCGGCGACCTCGGTGGCCTGGGCGGTTTGAGCGGACTCGCGGGTCGGATCGTCGATGCCATGGGTGGTCTGCTCGGTTCGGCCGGCCGGCTCGGCGACCCGGCGGCGCTCGACGACGCACTGAGCGCCGCGGACGACCCCGGCGGCGACGCCCCCTTCCGCCCAGTCGGCAGGGACCAGAACGCCGACGAGCAGTCCCCCGGTGACGATGTCGAGGACGTCGGCCAAACGGACCAGGACGACCAGTCGCAACCCGGTGACCAGTCGCAACCCGATGACCAGTCGCAACCGGTCGATGCGCTGGCGCCGGTCGCTGCACCCGGTCCCGTGGCGCCGCCGGGCGACGCGGAACCTGCGGTGGACCAGGCATCGACACCGTGTGAGATCGCCGCGGACCAGCTGCCGCAGGCGGGCCAGTGACGAGTTCAGTCGGGTCGCAGCTCGAGAAGCTCTTGGACATGACGCACTGATTCCCTGGGTTCGGCGGCCACCGGGCTGACCAACAACGTCGTCACCCCGGCCTCGGCGAAAGCCGCCAGGCGTTCGGCGACGAACCCTCGGGGGCCGACCAGCGAAATCCCGCGCACCAACTCGTCGGGCACGGCATCGGTGGCCTCCAGCTTGCGGCCGGACAGATACAGCTCCTGAATCCGGTCGGCGACCTCACCGAACCCGTACCGGGTCGCGAGATTGTGGTAGAAGTTGCGGCCCTTGGCCCCCATCCCGCCGATGTATAGGGCCAGCTGAGGTTTCACCCAGGCCAATCGCTCCTCGACGCCGTCACCGATGGCCAGCGATGCGTGCACCATGACATCCAGCGGCCCCAGCCCGGGATCGCGTTTGGCAGCACCGGCGGCCAGCGCCTCGCCCCAGACGGAATCGGCTTTCTCCGGCAGGTAGAAAACCGGCTGCCAGCCTTCGGCGATCTCGGCGGTCAATTCCACGTTCTTCGGGCCCAGCGCGGCAATCGTGATCGGAATACGTTCGCGCACAGGATGATTGATCAGACGGAGAGGTTTGCCCAGTCCCGTGCCCCGGCCGGGCGGCACCGGGATCTGATAATGCGCGCCGGCGTATTCGAGCCGTTCGCGCCGCCACACCTTCCGGCAGATCTCCACGACCTCGCGGGTGCGGCCCAACGGCGCGTCGAACTCCACGCCGTGAAATCCTTCGATCACCTGGGGCCCGGACGTGCCGATCCCGAGGCGGAACCGGCCGTCGGACACGAAGTCCAGGCCCGCGGCGGTCATGGCCAGCAGCGACGGTGTCCGGAGATAGAGAGGAACCACACCTGAGGCCAACTCGACGATGTCTGTCTTGGCCGCCAGGTATCCGAGCTGGCTGACGGCGTCGAAGGAATATGCCTCGGCCACCACCGCGATGTCGAGGCCGGACTTCTCCAGCTCGACGACGCGGTCGACGGCCTGGTGAAAGCCACCCGAATAATCCAGAGCTATCCCGATGCGCACCCACGAGGCATACCACGACGTCCCCGGCGTGCTGCGGCGGGCCGCGCTATTTCAGCAGCGCGACGATCTTGTCTTCCAGCGAAACCGGCGGGGTCTGGGGGTCCACCTGATCGGTCCTGGGCAGGTGCACGTCCGGATCGGCGAAGTCGCGGTAGGTCGTGTCACCGCCGAGTGTGCAGAGCAGGTACCCGGTCAGCAGCGCACGGACCGAGCGCTGCGTGCGCCGGTGCGACCCGCCCAGCCCGAAGGCTTGGGGCAGTCGCCGGCCCTCGGCCAGCCCGCCGCGTTCGGCTTTGCGGACGATGCGCAGCGTGGCCGCCTGCCATGCGTGCGACAGGGCCAGCGCGTCGGAGTTCAGCGACGCGGGGTCTGCGGGCGCGGTCAGGACCAGGCCGGGAACCTTCAACGTCGCAGCCGGCTCCTCGGCCCGGGGACTGGTCACCGTCGGGAAGATCGCCGCGACTGCTCGGGCCGGCTCGCCGGCCATCCCGGCCATGCCGGCGGCGGCGAACACGGCAGCCGACCCGCCGAACCCGTGGCCCGCGAGGCCGAGCTTGGCGGGATGGACGCTGATCTTGCCCGGTCCGAGGCGAACTCCCGCCATGATGTCGAGCGCGGTACCGAGGTCGAACGCCAGATTCAGCACCGACGGCGCCACGCCGCGCTCGGTGTCAGGAGCGCCCGCCGCGATGCCCCACGACGCCAGGTGCTCCAGAAGACCGTGATAGCGGGCGGCGCCGGTGAGCCAGTCATGGCCGAAGGCCACGCCGGGAAGGTTCAGCCCCGCCTCTGGGGTGTAGACCACCCCCGGCAGGCCCGCGAAGGCCAGGTCACCGCGCAAAACCCGGTGGGGGCCACGGCGGCTGAGGGTCGCGACGAGCGTGCGGATGCGGGCCACCCGTCGACGGTAGCGCACCGCGGCGGTGCGCCGGGTGCCTCAGCGGCCGTTACGCGAGCACCTCGATGACCCCCACCCGCCACAGCGCCGCGTAAAGCTGGCGCAGCGGAACGCTCAACATGCGGGCTGCGGCGTCCACCAGTGGATCACCGCCTCCGACGATCGGCGAGTGCCGGCTCGGACCTGGCAGCGGGGCGGCCGGCGTCGACCCATGAGCATGGTCGGCGCACAGGACTTCGTCGTAGAGCACAGCCGTCATGGTTCTCTCCTCGAAGCTCTGATCGGTGGCCGCTGTGATGTGCACCGTCGCGGAATTCTCCGTGAGCACGTGATCGGGACGGCCTATCGGGCGTTGGCGTGTCGTGAAACATTTGCTGAACACCTGTCATCGCGTGGCACATACCGCCAGATTCGCGGGGCCATCGACAGTGAACCGTGCCGTGTACGGCCGAGCCCTGTGCGGGAACTGGACAAAAATCGGAGCTCTGGCTCGCGGAGACGTCTGGGGAATCGGTGCTTTCGTGGTCACCAGAGCCGATATGGACCCGCCCCGGCATCGGCTGCGGCTCGCGCCCGGGCGCGCCCTCCGGTGTCAGGCAGGCCCCGCGCCGTAGCTCCGGCCGTCCGCGTGCGTCACCGCCCCGACGGTGGCCCTGCACTACCCTGGGATGGATGTGCGGAATCGTCGGCTACGTCGGGCAGCGTCGAGCCCACGAGGTCGTCATGGACGCGCTGCGCCGGATGGAGTACCGCGGCTACGACTCGTCGGGGATCGCGCTGGTCGAGGCGGACGGCCGGCTCACCGTGCGCCGTCGCGCCGGCCGGCTGGCCAACCTCGAGCAGGCGGTCGCCGACATGGCGGCGTCGTCGGAGAGTTCGCTGACCGGCACCACCGGCCTGGGCCACACGCGCTGGGCCACCCATGGGCGCCCCACCGATCGCAACGCCCACCCACACCGCGACGCCGCCGGCCGGATCGCCGTCGTCCACAACGGCATCATCGAGAATTTCGCGGTCCTGCGTCAGGAGCTGGAGGCGGCCGGGGTGGAGTTCGCCAGCGACACCGACACCGAGGTCGCGGTGCACCTGGTGGCGCAGGCATACCGCCACGGCGCCACGGCCGGTGACTTCGTCGCGTCGGTGCTTGCGGTGCTGCGCAGGCTGGAAGGCCATTTCACGCTGGTGTTCGCCAGCGCCGACGCGCCCGGCACCATCGTCGCCGCCCGCCGGTCCACACCGCTGGTGCTGGGCATCGGCGACGGCGAGATGTTCGTCGGCTCCGACGTGGCGGCGTTCATCCCGCACACCCGCCACGCCGTCGAACTGGGTCAGGACCAGGCCGTGGTGCTGACCGCGGACGGCTACCGGATCACCGACTTCGACGGCAACGACGACGCCGCCAACGCCCGCGAGTTCCACATCGACTGGGACCTGGCCGCCGCCGAGAAGGGCGGCTACGAGTACTTCATGCTCAAGGAGATCGCCGAGCAGCCCACCGCGGTGGCCGACACGCTGCTCGGGCACTTCGTCGACGGCCGCATCGTGCTGGACGAGCAGCGACTGAGCGACCAGGAACTCCGCGACATCGACAAGGTGTTCGTGGTCGCCTGCGGTACCGCTTATCACTCCGGGCTGCTGGCCAAGTATGCGATCGAGCACTGGACCCGGCTGCCGGTGGAGGTGGAGCTGGCCAGCGAATTCCGCTATCGGGACCCGGTACTGGACCGCAGCACGCTGGTGGTCGCCATTTCGCAGTCCGGCGAGACCGCCGACACCCTGGAAGCGGTGCGCCATGCCAAGGAACAGAAGGCCAAGGTACTGGCGATCTGCAACACCAACGGCTCGCAGATCCCGCGCGAATGCGATGCGGTCCTCTACACCCGCGCCGGCCCGGAGATCGGCGTGGCCTCCACCAAGACGTTCCTCGCACAGATCGCCGCCAACTACCTGGTGGGGCTGGCACTGGCGCAGGCCCGCGGCACCAAGTACCCCGACGAGGTCGAGCGCGAATACCGTGAGCTGGAAGCGATGCCCGACCTGGTGGCCCGGATGCTCGCGACGATCGGGCCGGTGGCCGACCTGGCCTACCGATTCGCCCGGTCCTCGACGGTGCTGTTCCTGGGCCGCCATGTCGGCTACCCGGTCGCGCTGGAAGGCGCGCTCAAACTCAAGGAACTGGCCTACATGCACGCCGAGGGCTTCGCCGCCGGCGAGCTCAAGCACGGCCCGATCGCGTTGATCGAAGACGGCCTGCCGGTCATCGTGATCATGCCCTCGCCCAAGGGGCAGGCCACGCTGCACGCCAAGCTGCTCTCCAACATCCGGGAAGTTCAGACGCGCGGCGCGATCACCATCGTCATCGCCGAGGAGGGTGACGACACCGTGCGTCCCTACGCCGATTACCTGGTCGAAATCCCCTCGGTATCAACACTTCTGCAGCCGCTGCTGTCCACTGTGCCGTTGCAGGTGTTCGCCGCGTCGGTGGCGCAGGCCCGCGGCTACGACGTCGACAAACCGCGCAACCTGGCCAAGTCCGTCACCGTGGAGTAGGCCCCGACCGCCGCCGCCTGCTCGCGCCGCTTTGGCCGAATCGCCGCAGTGCACCGCTTCGTGGCACTACATTCCTCGGGGACGTTCCGCATTCCTCGGGGACGTTCCACCGGGGTGCAAAAAGGGAGCAGTATGGGCGCAGCGGTCGGCAGATTCGGCGCCGTTGGTCTGGTGGTGGGCATCGTCGGGGCGTACGTGGCCGCGGTCGCGCTGTACGCCGCCGGCGGCCCGAGCCGCCAGCGGATGATGACCCCGCCCAGCGGCGAGGCGACAACGGCGACAATGAACGTCGAAGACATCCAGTCGAATTACAGTGTGCTCGTCGCCAATCTGACCGTGGTTCCCGGCTCGGCGCTGCTGGACCCGCAAACCCAGCACCTCAGCGAGGATCTCAGCCTGCGGGTCCGGTCGGTGGCCTCGCCGACCCGCCGCACGTGGACCAGGGGCATGCTGCCGGGCACGTTCCCCGTTCCGCTGACCATCGCCGGCGAGATCGAACGCTGGCCCTTCGACCACTACCGCTCCGGTCCGGTCGAGGTCGAACTGTTCCGCGGCGACCAGTCCGAGCCCATCCGCGTGCCCGTGAAGTTCGTCAATCATCTCTCCGGGTGGGAGGTCGCCGCCGGTAACCGCAACGGGCAGGGCCCCTACCGGGTGAGCCTGCAGCGGTCGCTCAGCACGGCGGCGTTCGCCATTGTCATCCTCGGCGTCCTGATCACCATCGCCGTCCTGGCCCTGGTTGTCGCGATCCAGACCGCGCGCGACCGGCGCAGGTTCCAGCCGCCGATGACGACCTGGTACGCGGCGATGCTCTTCGCGGTGGTGCCGCTGCGCAACGCGCTGCCCGGCTCGCCGCCGTTCGGCAGCTGGATCGACATCAC
Source organism: Mycobacterium sp. TH-M116 (assembly GCF_057473685.1). NCBI lineage: Bacteria > Bacillati > Actinomycetota > Actinomycetes > Mycobacteriales > Mycobacteriaceae > Mycobacterium > Mycobacterium sp. TH-M116. The sequence continues at coordinate 28,874 of NZ_JBYCLC010000345.1, forward strand.
CATCGTCCTGTGGGTGCTCGTCGCATTGGCGGTGTCGATGTCCCTCTACATCAACTGCTGGTGGCGGCACCTGAGGCCGGACAACCCCTCGCGTTCCTGATGCGTCTGCCGTCCTTTCACCGCGCAACGTTCGGCGTGCCAAGGTTGATGGCGTGGCGAATACCTCGGCGGGGACACGACTGCGAGGCATGGCGCTCGCGGTGTGGCATTTCGTCACCGACGCGCCGCTGACCTACGGCTGGTTGCTCGTGCTGGTGACCACGACGCTGATCCAGAATCACCTCACCGGCCCGCAGTTGCACGCGGTACTGCTTCACCGCTCCACCAACATCCACGGGCTGGGCTCCGATCCCCTGGGTGTGCTGTTCTCCAGCCTGCTGTGGATCGACGGCAAGGAACTGGAACCCTACCTGCTGCTTTTCAGCCTGTTCCTGGCCCCCGCGGAACACTGGCTTGGCCAGTTGGGATGGCTCACAGTGGGATTGACGTCCCACATCCTGGCCACCTACGCCGGCGAGGGTGTGCTGTACCTCGCGATCGAGGAGCACGACGCCTCGGAACGACTGGTGCTGGCCCGCGACATCGGAGTCAGCTATTTCCTGGTCGGAGTCATGGGTGTGCTGACCTATCGGATTGCGCGACCCTGGCGCTGGGGCTACCTCGGGGTGTTGTTCGTCATCTTCGGCTTTCCGCTGATCACGATGGACCGCACCGAACTCGACTTCACCGCGATCGGGCACTTCGCCTCAATCCTCATCGGCTTGTCCTTCTATCCGATGGCCCGTGCCAGAAGCGTCAGGCGGGTCGGGCCGGCCGGACCCACGACCGCGATGTGGCGATCCGGCCACAGGTCATAGGTCACGCGAGCGTCGTCGTGTCCGTGGCGCCGGTCGCCGGCCGGCCGGCCGGTCCGACGGTGAGAGCAAAGGAAAAAAAGGTGTCACATTCCTGTGCTGCATTCGCCGAACAGGCAGTAAAGTCCCGGTTAGCTGGCAGGGCGTTGTTACCCGAGGTTCGCCCGGGGGGTCCCGGACGCCGGCTGTGAAGCAAACAGGAGGTTGTTGATGAACGTGTTGTCGTACTCCACTCCGATCGTCGGCGGGGGCCTGCGGGGCTTCGCCACCTCGTCCCGTTCTCTCCGGGGTGCCATGGCAACAGTGCTGGCGGTCGCCGGTGCCGGCGTGATCGCGCTGAATCCGGCAACGCCGGGTGTTGCCGGT
>NZ_JBYCLC010000346.1:0-3554 GCF_057473685.1 Mycobacterium sp. TH-M116
ACATCGTCCGGCGGAACGGGTAAGAACATGTGGTGAGTGAAACCGGCCTGGTAGGCGCCCTGACCACCGACGCGTACACCGCCGCGCTCGCCACTGGACACCGCGGTGCCGTCGGGCAATGTCACGGCGGTGTGGCCATGGTTCCAGCCGATGACCACGGCATCGGGAGCGGTTCCATAGTGAAATCCCCGCGCCAACAAAGCGGCTTCCTCATTACCCGTGTCGAATCGGTCCCCGAAGACCGGCCGGTCTGCTGCCGCATTTGCTATCCAGGAAGCCAACCCGGAGCAGTCGGTACCGGCGGGAGAATCCCCACCCGAAATATAGGGTGTACCGGATAACTGATTGACAAGCGAAACCAACGTGGCTAAAACTACCATGGGCAGGCACGCTAGCAATTACCGACACTGTGCTCCAAAATTTGTGGCGTAGTTCATTCGAATACAAGACAATGGCATTCGTCTCACCCGGAGCCAATTACGGTGGACAGGCTTGCGGCCCAGGTTCGCGTGACGTGGGGTCCCCCGCAGCTCGAGGTCGCGGCAACCGCTACCGGTCGTCGCTCTCGCCGACGTTCAGGTGTTCGGGAGGTGTTCGGCAGGTTCGGGCTCCAACGCGACGCTGCGCGAGCGCTGCCTGCAGGGGCCGACGGGCTGCGGCCGCGTGGCAGGCTTCAGGTGCACGACACGGCCGACGGCCCGGCGGATGCCAGGCGGCCCCTCGAGCCGGAACAGGTCGCCGATGCGGCCGGCGCGGTACCGCAGCGGCGAGCCGACGAACTCGCCGAGCACCGCCCCGCTACCGAGAGCCAGCGCCGTCGTCGCGGCTCCCACCAGTTGGGCTTGGGCGTCGTTGAAGTTCTTGTCGACGGCGAAGTAGAACACCGCCCGGAAAATCGCGAGGCCCGGCAGCATCGGCATGATCCCGGCGGTCGCCGTCACCAGGGCGGGAGCCTGCCGACGGATCGAGATCAGCGTGGCCAGGAAACCGACGCCGACCGCGGCGAGCCCGGCGGCGATCACCTGGCCGAACCCGGCCGACCCCAGACCGATCAACGCGAACTCGGCCAGCCCGGCGGCGAGCCCGCCGGTGGCCACCGAACGCAGCGGCGCGTAGCTCGCGACGGTCAGGCACGCCCCGGCCAGCGCGGCGCCGGACACCGCAAGCAGGATCGCCAGCGGGCGGTGCGGCACCACGAAGGTTTCCGCAGCATTCACGTACAGCTCGATCCTGATGCCGGCAAGGGCGGCGACCTGCAGTCCGGCGAGGATGCCGACGACGATCCCCGACGTCAGGAACAGTGCGTCGCCGAGCCTGGCGACCGCGGGCAGCATGTAGCCGGTCACCGCGTCCTGCACGGCACCTACCAGGGTCATCCCCGAGAGCAGCATCATGATCCCGGTGACCACCAACGCGCTGGGGCCCTGGCCGGCGAACAGGTAGGCCGCCACCGCCACCAGGGTCGCGATCGTGGCTCCGGTCACGTACTGGAAGAACAGCGGGGTCCCGACCCGGTTCAACAACCTGCCCACCCGGTCGATCACCGCAGCCGTCACAGCGGCCAGGACACAGGTGCGCCATGTGCCGCCGAGCAGCATGGCGATGCCGAGGGCGAAGCCCGCCCACCCGACCGTCGCCAGCCACCGCGGGTAGGGGTGAGGCCGGGCGGTCAGCTCGTCCATGGCTTCCTGAGCCGCGTCGACCGCGACACCGCCGGAAGTGATCCGGCCGACGAGCCGGTCCAGCTCGGCCAGCCGAGAGTAGTCGGTGGACCGGGTGCGCACCGACCGCACGATGGTGACCGGCGGACTGTCCGCGGTGGACAGCGCCGACACGATGATGGTGGTCACCGCGATGTCGACGACGCAGTCGGTGAGCCCGTAGGCCTGGGTCACGTCCTGAGCGGTCGCGACGACATCCGCGGTCCCCGACCCCGACGACAGCATCACCTCGGCGAGCCGGATGGTGAGATCGACGACCTTGCGGGTATGCACATCGTCGACGCTCGCCGAGGCTCGGCTGCGCCGGCCGGCCACGGGCACCGGATCGCGGCGCCCGCGCAGCGCGATCTGCAGGCCACTGCGCAAGCGCGCCGCGCCGCCCGATCGATCTTGGGTCATCGCCAGGCCAGGGTACTTGGGCCGCCGAACCGGCGGACCCGCGCGCCCGGTGCCGGTGCGACGCGTCGGTCGCGGCCCCGACCGGCGCGGATCTGTCGCGGATCTGTCGCGGATCTGTTAAGCCACGGAAAACTCTCCGCGGGCCCGTCCGACGCCAGCTAAAATCGCGCGAGTTCACGTCGTCACTCCCCAGTGCCAGCCACCGGACGCCGCGGAATTCGACTCGAGGAGGGTGTCATGGTGGTACGAGCCGTCGCTTTGCTGGTCGTTTCCCTCGGACTCGCCGCACCGGCCCGTGCGGACGCCACCGACGATGCATTCATCGCCAACCTCGACACCTCCGGCATGAATTACGGGGCACCCGAGAAGGCAATCCAGGTCGCCAAGACCGTCGTCTGCGCCACCCTCGGCAGCAACCCCGACACCAGCAACGCGGACCTGGTCACCAAGGTCAGCGACGCCACCAACTGGCCACCGCTGAACGCCGCCTACTTCACGGGAGCCGCGATCCAGGCCTACTGCCCCCAGTACGGCTCCCTCGCGGTCCCCACCCTTCCCAAGCGGGGCCCCCAAGACCCCGGCACGGCTCCCTCAGCGCCCCCGGAACCGAAAGTTGAATCGGCGTGAGCGGTCAGCAGTCCCCGACGACTGTCAGCCTCCGGCACGAGAGCCGCCGCGACGGCAGCGCGCACATCCCCCACGCTGGCCGCGTCGGCTCTACACGGTGAAGCGGAACTCGACCACGTCGCCCTACCGATAAACGTCTCGTCGCTGCGCGATATGTACGACGCGGACGACGACACGCTCGTCAAAAATCTGATAGATCACGCGAAACTCTCCCCGCCGGGCCGAATACCGTCCTTCCAACTGGCCACGAAGTGGCTTTCCGACCCGGTGAGGGTCCTCGGCGAGCGGCCCGCGGATGAACTCCCAGCAAGCGACAGCCACCGCCTCCGACACGAGCTCGGTCAACGCATTCTTCGCCGCTCGGGTCAATTCGACCCGATAAGTCACCGCGGAAGCCGACCGGCGGCGCGCATCTCCTCGGCAACCTCGTCGAGCGAGTAGACCTCACCGCTCTCGGCCTCGGTTTCGGCTGCCCGGAACTCGCGCATCAACTCCTGATCGCTGAGAATCGCCAAGGTTTCCATGATCGAGTCAAAGTCGTCGGCGCTGAGGATCACGGCCGCCCGACGGCCTTGCCGAGTAACCTCGATCCGCTGATGGGTGCGAACCGCTTCGTCAACCAACTTCGACAGATTGGCGCGTACCTCGGCCAATGGAAGCGTTGTCATGTACAGAACTCTGGCGCGATATCAGACGTTAAATCTGAACTCCACCACGTCGCCGTCGGCCATGACGTAGTCCTTGCCCTCCATCCGCACCTTGCCGGCCGCCTTGGCCGCCGCCATCGAGCCGGCGGCCATCAGGTCG
>NZ_JBYCLC010000347.1:0-12225 GCF_057473685.1 Mycobacterium sp. TH-M116
CGCAACCGCACCAGGCCGTAACGGAAAGCGGCGTTGAGCTTCTCGTTGTTGAAGCTGAGCCAGATCAGGGGGTGGCCCAGCCAGATCGCGACGACGGTCGCGATCAGCACGTAGACCAAGACGACCCAGAACATCGCGCGCGGGACGGTCACGCCGAGGACGTCGAGGTTTCCGGACAGGTTCCACAGGATCGCGGCGAACGAGAGCACCGACGCCAACGCGTTGACGGCCCCGAACAGCAAGGTGCTCCCGGTCCCGTTGGACGGGATGTTCGGCGTGCCGCCGGCGTTGGCGGTGAAGATGTCGATGTCCTGCTGGATGCGCTGGTCGGGGTTGTCGATGGTGTTGTCGATGAACAGGTCCCGGTAGTAGGCCCGCCCGGCGAGCCAGTCATCGGTGAGGTGGCCGGTCAGCCACACCCGCCAGGCGATGATGAATCGCTGCGTCAGGTAGACGTCGGTCATGATGCGGATGACGTACAGGGACGCCAGCAGGCTGAAGATCACCAGGGACATCCAAAAACCGTGAACCCCGGACTGTCTGACCTTTTCGTTGCCGGCCGCCAGGCCTTGTACCGCGATCTGCACGGACGTGTAGAGGTCGTTGCCCTGGTAACTGAGCAGCACCATGATCCGCACGGACAGAATCACCGACAGCAACAGCACACCGAGCATGGCCCAGACGGGAACGCTGCGAGCTCCGACGAAATACCCGCGGGTGATCCGCCAGAATTGCCGTCCCCACGGGGTGAAGTACCTGAAGGCGACCAGCGCGACCAAGACGCAGACGGCGCTGATCACCCAGGCCACGGCGACCCAGCGCAGCGACTCCACGGGTGCCGTCGACCAATCGATCGACGGCTTAAACGGTTTCGCGCCCACGCTCGGAGTCTCCTTTGTATCGGGAATGCATCGGGAACGCGGCGGATAGGCTGCGGTGATGAGCACCTACGCCGTCTCCACCCAGACCATTCATGCTGGCCGCCTCGTCGCGCGGCGACTCAAGGCCAGCGGTGTCGACACCATCTTCACGCTATCCGGCGGCCACCTGTTCTCGATCTACGACGGCTGCCACGACGAGGGTATCCGCCTGATCGACACCCGCCACGAGCAGACGGCGACCTTCGCCGCCGAGGGCTGGTCCAAGGTCACGAGGCTTCCTGGCGTGGCGGCGCTGACCGCCGGGCCGGGCATCACCAACGGGATGAGCGCGATGGCGGCCGCGCAGCAGAATCAGTCGCCCCTTGTCGTTCTCGGCGGCCGGGCCCCGGCGGCGCGCTGGGGGATGGGTTCGCTGCAGGAGATCGACCACGTGCCGTTCGTGGCGCCGCTGGCACGTTTCGCCGCCACCGCGCAGTCCGCCGACGCCGCAGGCCGGCTCGTCGACGAGGCGTTGCGCGCCGCGGTGGCCGCGCCGTCGGGTGTGGCTTTCGTTGATTTCCCGATGGACCACGTGTTTTCGATGTCCGACGACGACGGCAGGCCCGGAGCCCTCTTCGCCACGACATCGGGGACTGCGTCGGGCGAGACGGACGCCGACGCGCTGAACCGTGCCGCGAGCCTGCTGTCCGCGGCGCGCCGGCCGGTGATCATGGCGGGCACCAACGTCTGGTGGGGGCATGCGGAATCGGCGCTGCTCCGGCTGGCAGAGGAACGGCGGATCCCCGTGCTGATGAACGGAATGGCCCGCGGCGTGGTACCGGCCGACCATCCCATGGCATTGTCGCGCGCGCGGGCGAAAGCGCTGGGCGAAGCCGACGTGGCTCTGGTTGTCGGGGTACCGATGGATTTCCGGCTGGGCTTCGGCGCGGTGTTCGGTCCGCAGACCCAGCTCGTCGTGGCGGACCGCGCCGAACCCGGGCGCGACCATCCTCGCCCCGTCGCCGCCGCGCTCTACGGCGACCTCACCGTGATCCTCTCGGCCCTGGCCGACGGGACGGGGGCCGGCGGCACCGACCACCGGGACTGGATCGAACAGCTGCGTGCGACCGAGAATGCCGCGCGCGATGCGGAGAAAGCCGACCTGGGCGACGACAGGATTCCGCTGCACCCGATGCGGGTGTATGCCGAGTTGGCCCCGATGCTGGATCGCGATGCCATCGTCGTCATCGACGCCGGCGATTTCGGCTCCTACGCCGGCCGGGTGATCGACAGCTATGAGCCCGGCTGCTGGCTGGACAGCGGCCCGTTCGGGTGCCTGGGTTCGGGCCCCGGCTACGCTCTGGCCGCCAAGCTGGCCCGGCCGGACCGTCAGGTCGTCCTGCTGCAGGGCGACGGCGCGTTCGGCTTCAGCGGGATGGAATGGGACACCCTGGTCCGGCACAACGTTCCGGTCGTGTCGGTGATCGGCAACAACGGAATCTGGGCGCTGGAGAAGCACCCGATGGAGGCCCTCTACGGCTACTCGGTGGTGGCCGAGCTGCGCCCGGGCACGCGTTACGACGAGGTGGCGCGAGCCCTGGGCGGCCACGGCGAGCTGGTGTCCGCGCCCGCCGAACTGCGGCCCGCGTTGGAACGCGCCTTTGCCAGCGGGCTGCCCGCCGTCGTCAACGTGCTCACCGACCCCGCCGTCGCCTATCCGCGTCGCTCCAACCTGGCCTGACCCACTCCGAGCAGCGGGATGCCGTACGTCGTGCACCGGAGCACGTCGGCGCGCAGACCAACGGCCGGGCCCGCGTACCGTTGTGATGTGCCCAAGACCAGCCGGGCCCATCCGGGCCGCGTGACAAGCCGATTCTGGCGACTACTCGGTGCCAGCACAGAAAAGGACCGGAGCCGTTCCCTCGGCGCGGTCACCTCCTCGTCGGAGTACGGCGAGGAGGCCGCCGGTCTCACCGACGAGCAGTTGCGCAAGGCCGCCGGACTGCTCAAGCTCGACGACCTCGCGGAATCGGACGATATCGCGCAGTATCTTGCGATCGCCCGGGAGACGGCCGAGCGCGCGACCGGGCTGCGTCCCTTCGACGTGCAGTTGCTGGGCGCACTGCGGATGCTTGCCGGAGACGTGATCGAGATGGCCACCGGTGAAGGCAAGACCCTCGCCGGCGCGATCGCGGCCGCCGGGTACGCCCTCGCCGGCCGGCACGTCCATGTGGTGACCATCAACGACTACCTCGCCCGCCGCGACGCGGAGTGGATGGGAGCCGTGCTGGAGGCCATGGGCCTGTCCGTCGGCTGGATCACCGCGGAGTCCACGCGGGAGGATCGCCGGGCCGCCTACGACTGTGACGTCACCTACGCCTCGGTCAACGAGATCGGCTTCGACGTGCTGCGCGACCAGTTGGTGACCGACGTCGCCGACCTGGTCTCGCCCAACCCGGATGTCGCCCTGATCGACGAGGCCGACTCGGTGCTGGTCGACGAGGCGCTGGTGCCACTCGTGCTGGCCGGCACCACGCACCGGGAGACGCCGCGCCTGGAGATCGTGACGCTCGTCGGTGAGCTCGTCGCGGGCACCGATTACGACACCGATGCCGACAGCCGCAACGTCCATCTCACCGAAGCGGGTGCGCACAAGGTCGAAAAGGCGCTCGGCGGCATCGACCTTTACTCCGAGGAACACGTGGGCACCACGTTGACCGAGGTCAACGTCGCCCTGCACGCCCACGTGCTGTTGCAGCGCGACATCCACTACATCGTCCGCGACGACGCGGTGCACCTGATCAACTCCTCCCGCGGCCGCATCGCGCAACTGCAGCGCTGGCCCGACGGTCTGCAGGCCGCCGTGGAGGCCAAGGAGGGCATCGAGACCACCGAGACCGGCGAGGTGCTCGACACCATCACGGTGCAGGCGCTGGTCAACCGTTACGCGACCGTGTGCGGAATGACGGGGACCGCGCTGGCCGCCGGCGAGCAGCTGCGCCAGTTCTACAGGCTGGGTGTGTCGCCGATACCGCCGAACAAGCCGAACGTTCGCGAGGACGAGTCCGACCGCGTCTACGTCACCGCCGCCGCAAAGAACGATGCGATCGTCGCGCACATCAGCGGGGTGCACGCGACCGGCCAGCCGGTGCTGGTCGGCACCCGCGACGTGGCCGAATCCGAGGAGTTGCACGAGCGACTCGTGCGCCGTGACATCCCGGCGGTGGTGCTCAACGCGAAGAACGACGCCGAGGAAGCGCAGGTGATCGCCGAGGCGGGCAAATACGGTGCGGTGACGGTGTCAACCCAGATGGCGGGACGGGGAACCGACATCCGGCTCGGCGGCTCCGACGCAAGCGACCACTCCGCCCAGAAAAAGCACGTCGCCGAACTGGGCGGGCTGCACGTGGTGGGTACCGGCCGCCACCACACCCAGCGGCTGGACAATCAGCTGCGCGGGCGGGCCGGACGCCAGGGCGACCCGGGTTCGACGGTGTTCTTCTCCAGTTGGGAGGACGACGTGGTGGCGGCCAACCTGGACAGCAACAAGCTGCCCACCCAGACCGACGAAGACGGCCGGGTCCTCAGCCCGAAGGCGGCGGGCCTGCTGGACCACGCCCAACGCGTCGCCGAGGGCCGGATGCTGGACGTGCACGCCAACACGTGGCGCTACAACCAGCTGATCGCCCAGCAGCGTGCCATCATCGTCGATCGGCGAAACACGTTGCTGCGCACCACGACCGCGCGTGAGGAACTGGCCGATTTGGCGCCCGCGCGCTACCAGGAACTGTCGGAGAACATCTCCGAGGAACGGCTCGAGACGATCTGCCGGCAGATCATGCTCTACCACCTGGACCGGGGCTGGGCCGATCACCTGGCGTATCTGGCCGACATCCGCGAGAGCATCCATCTGCGTGCGCTGGGCCGCCAGAACCCGCTGGACGAGTTCCACCGGCTGGCGGTTGATGCGTTCGCATCACTGGCCGCGGACGCCATCGAGGCGGCCCAGCAGACGTTCGAGACCGCCGACGTCCTGGAGGAGGAGCCGGGATTGGACCTGTCCAAGCTCGCGCGGCCGACGTCGACGTGGACCTACATGGTCAACGACAACCCGCTGTCCGACGACACCTTGTCGACTCTGAGCCTGCCCGGGGTGTTCCGCTAGGAGGGCGCTGGTCGGTGCACGTGACGTCAGGGCGAGAAATTCCGCCCGCGAAAAATCGCCGTGAAGTCACGTTCGCGGCCCGGTCCGCGCTGCGGACCGCTTCGTCGCCGCGTTAAGGTCACCGCTCATGGAGCCGCTGCCTCCGCCCGACCGGGTGCTGACGGTGCCGAACGCGCTGAGCGTCCTTCGCCTGGCGCTCATCCCGGTATTCGGCTACGCCCTGCTGGTCGCGCACGCCCATGGCTGGGCGGTGGCGATCCTGCTGTTCAGCGGCGCCTCGGACTGGGCCGACGGCAAGGTCGCGCGGCTGCTCGACCAGTTCTCGCGCCTGGGCGTCCTGCTCGACCCTGCCGTCGACCGCCTTTACATGGTCAGCGTGCCGATCGTGTTGGCGCTGAGCGGCATCGTGCCCTGGTGGTTCGTGGTCGTCCTGCTGGCGCGCGACGGGCTGCTGGCCGCGACGCTGCCGTTGCTGCGCAGCCGTGGTCTGTCCGCACTGCCGGTGACCTACGTGGGCAAAGCCGCGACCTTCGCCCTGATGGCTGGCTTTCCGCTCGTTCTGCTGGGAACCTGGGACGCGTTATGGAGCCGGGTGGTGTGGGCCTGCGGGTGGGCGTTTCTGCTCTGGGGTATGTACATGTACCTGTGGGCGTTCGTGCTCTACGCGGTGCAGATGACCCTGGTGGCGCGCCGGATGCCCAAGCTCGAGCGGCGCGCGCGTCGAGCGGCTGCACAGGACTCGGGTGAGCATGGCCGAGGCTGACCGCATCCTCGGGGGCTATGACCCCGACGCCGGCCACAGCGCCCATGCGGCCGCGCGACCGCCACACATCCCGGTGCCTTCTCTGCTGCGCGCCTTGCTCTCCGAGCACTTGGACCCCGGTTACGCCGCGGCAGCGGCCAGACGAAGCCGGTCGAGCGCGCCGTATGCCCCGCGCGCGAGTGCCGTCGGCTGGATCTGGCAGGCCCTGGCCGCGCTGTTGATCGCAGCGGTGTTCGCGTTCGCGGTCACCGAGGCCCGCTCGGTTGCACCCGGCGTCCGCACCGAGCAGCAGTTGCTGGTCCGGAGTGTGCGTTCGGCGGAAACCACCGACGGCGACCTGGCCCGGCGACGCGGTGTCCTGTCGGCGCGGGTCGACGACGTGCAGCGCCGTGCGCTGGCCGACGACGCCGCGGGGCAGCGGCTGTTGACCCGGCTTGACGCGCTCAGCTTGGCGGCGGCCAGCACACCGATCATCGGGCCGGGCCTGAACGTGACCGTGACCGACCCGGGTGTCAGCCCGAACCTTTCCGACGTGTCCAAACAACGGGTCAACGGCAGCACCCAGGTCATCCTGGACCGCGACCTGCAGCTGGTCGTGAACTCGTTGTGGGCGAGCGGCGCCGAGGCCATCTCGGTCGGCGGCGTGCGGATCGGGCCGAACGCGACCATCCGGCAGGCGGGCGGCGCGATTCTGGTCGACAACAGTCCCACCAGCAGCCCCTACACGATCCTGGCGATCGGAGCGCCGCACGCGATGCGCGACGCGTTCGACCGCAGTCCCGGCTTGCAGCGGCTCAGGTTGCTCGAGGTGTCCTACGGTGTGGACATCACCGTCAAGGTCACCGACGGCCTCTCGCTGCCTGCCGGATCGATCCGGGATGTCAAATTCGCCAGACAGATGGGGGCCCAGTGAGCAGAGTCCGCGTGGCACGCGACCGCCGAGAACGGGTACGGGCGGGGAGGCGCGCATGATCGGTATCGCGGCGCTTGCGGTCGGCATCCTGCTGGGCCTGGTCTTCCACCCCGCGGTGCCCGAGGTGATCCAGCCCTATCTGCCGATCGCCGTGGTCGCTGCCCTGGATTCGGTGTTCGGGGGGATGCGTGCGTACCTTGAGCGGATCTTCGACTCGAAGGTGTTCGTGGTTTCGTTCGTCTTCAACGTGTTCGTGGCCGCCCTGATCGTCTATGTCGGCGACCAACTGGGCGTCGGCACCCAGTTGTCCACGGCGATCATCGTCGTGCTGGGCATCCGAATCTTCGGCAACGCCGCCGCGCTGCGCCGCCGGTTGTTCGGTGCCTGACGGAAACGAGACCAGCATGGACAACGGCCCGCCCGGGCGCGACACCGACAAGCCTCAGAGCGCCCCGGACGGGCGGCGCGGCGGTCGCCACGAACTGCCGGCCCACCGTCCGCGGCCCGAGATCGGGGCCGTGCGCCACAGCGGGTGGTCCGGACTCCGGCGGGGCGGTCGCACCGGTCTGGCCTTCGGGACGCTGGCCATCGTGTTGTGCCTGCTCCTGGGCATCGCCATCGCCACACAGGTCCGCCAAACCCAGACCGGCGACGCTCTCGACACGGCGCGCCCCGCGGACCTGCTCGTCCTGCTGGACTCGCTGAGGCAGCGCGAAGCCACGCTCAACACCGAAGTGAGCGAGCTGCAGAACACCTTGAATTCCTTGCAGGCCTCCGGAAACACCGATCAGGCCGCGATTCAGAGCGCGCAGGCCAGGCTGGCGGCGCTGTCCATCCTGGTCGGCGTCGTGGGGGCCACGGGGCCGGGCGTCATCGTCACGATCGAGGATCCCGGGCCCGGGGTGTCGCCGGAGGCGATGCTCGACGTCATCAACGAGTTGCGTGCCGCCGGCGCCGAGGCGATCGAGGTCGACGATGCGGGCCAGTCCGTGCGGGTGGGTGTCGACACCTGGGTAGCCGGTGTTCCCGGCTCGCTGATCGTTGACAACAAGACGCTGTCGCCGCCGTATTCGGTTCTCGCGATTGGTGATCCGCCGACACTGGCCGCGGCGATGAACATTCCGGGCGGCGCAGAGGACAGCATCAAACGGGTCGGTGCGCGAATGTCGGTACAGCAGTCCGACAGAGTCGATGTGACCACCTTGCGGCAACCAAAACCGCACGAATACGCTCAGCCGGTCAAGTGAACCCGACCAGAACAGGATTACCGTGAGCGATATCCCGCCCGATCTGCATTACACCGCCGAACACGAGTGGGTTCGCCGCAGCGGGGACGACACCGCGCGGATCGGGATCACCGATTTCGCGCAGTCGGCGTTGGGTGATGTCGTTTTCGTCCAGTTGCCGGAAGTGGGCACCGAACTCACCGCAGGCGAACCCTTCGGCGAGGTGGAGTCGACGAAATCGGTTTCGGACCTGTACGCCCCGGTCGCGGGCACCGTGTCCGCGGTCAACAGCGACCTGGACGGCGGCCCGCAACTGGTCAACTCCGATCCCTACGGCGCCGGTTGGCTGCTGGAAGTTCAGGTCTCGGATGTCTCCGAGTTGGAGTCGGCCATTGCGGGGTTGCTCGACGCGCAGGCCTACCGCGGCATGCTGACCGAATGACGGTTGCTAATGTGCCTGCCAGTCGTGCGCGGCGACAGCGCGCGGCGCGGCGGCTCGATCATCGGAGTGTCACGCCCCGCTCGCGGGGATACGTCTTCGCATGGGTTCGCACAGTTCCCCGGTGCGGGGAACCGTCGGGATTCCGATCCCACGGCGGTGGGGACATTGTCGATCGGTGCACGGTACGGTCGACACATCAGGACGAGCAGGCAGTGACAAACACGACGGGCGAAGAGGGACACGTGGTCGACCGGTCCGAGCGGCACGGTCGGACAACGCCACAGCGACCAGTGAGGAGCAGCGCGTGACGGACATGGACTCCGATATGGGGAAAGACCAGACTTCTGACGAAGTCACCGTGGAGACGACTTCCGTCTTCAGGGCCGACTTCCTCAACGAGCTGGACGCCCCCGCACATACGGGGGGCGAGAGTGCGGTGTCCGGGGTGGAGGGCCTCCCGGCGGGCTCGGCGTTGCTGGTCGTCAAACGGGGACCGAACGCCGGATCCCGCTTCCTGCTCGACCAGCCCGTCACGTCGGCCGGTCGGCACCCCGACAGCGACATCTTCCTCGACGACGTCACCGTCAGCCGCCGTCACGCCGAATTCCGGCTGGATAACAACGAATTCCACGTTGTCGACGTCGGCAGCCTCAACGGGACGTATGTCAACCGCGAGCCGGTGGATTCGGCGGTCCTGGCAAACGGTGACGAGGTGCAGATCGGCAAATTCCGCCTGGTGTTTATGACGGGGCCCAAACACGGTGACGGCGACGGAGGTTCCGGGGGTCAGTGAGCGCACCCGATAGCCCGGCCCTGGCCGGGATGTCGATCGGGGCGGTACTGGACCTGCTGAGGCCGGACTTCCCCGATGTCACGATCTCCAAGATCAGGTTCTTGGAGTCCGAGGGACTGGTGACGCCGCAGCGCGCCGCGTCGGGGTATCGCAGGTTCACCGCGTACGACTGCGCGCGCTTGCGGTTCATCCTGACCGCCCAGCGCGACCACTACCTCCCGCTGAAGGTGATCAGGGCGCAACTGGATGCCCAGCCCGACGGCGAGCTGCCCGCTGCCGCATCCCCTTACGGCGTTCCGCGGCTGGTGTCGGTGGCCGACAGTGGGGAAGCCGCCGGATCCGACACGGCGGCAGTGGCTCCGACCCGCGTCCGGCTGAGTCGCGAAGAACTCCTCGAGCGCTCGGGAGTCGACGAGAACCTTGTGACGGCGCTGCTGAAAGCCGGCGTGGTCACGACCGGCCCGGGCGGTTTCTTCGACGAACACGCGATCGTGATCCTGCAGTGCGCTAAGGCGCTTTCCGAATACGGCGTCGAGCCTCGGCATTTGCGGGCTTTTCGCTCCGCGGCTGACCGGCAGTCCGATTTGATCGCCCAGATCGCCGGTCCGGTCGTCAAGGGCGGCAAGGCCGGCGCCCGCGACCGCGCCGACGATCTCGCGCGTGAGGTCGCGGCGCTCGCGATCACGTTGCACACGTCCCTGATCAAGTCCGCCGTACGCGACGTTTTGCGCGGCTGAGGACTAGACTTCAGGCGAAACTTGGTGTTCGACCGCGACGTCGCGCCGAGTATGGGTTGTGGATGGCGGCAGCTGCGGAGGTCAGGCACAAATGGGCGAAGTTCGTGTTGTCGGCATTCGGGTGGAGCAACCGCAAAACCAGCCGGTGCTGTTGCTCCGCGAAGCCAACGGCGACCGGTATCTGCCCATCTGGATCGGCCAATCCGAGGCCGCGGCCATTGCGCTCGAGCAGCAAGGCGTGGAGCCGCCCCGCCCGTTGACGCATGACCTCATCAGGGATGTGATTACGGCGCTTGGACATTCACTGAAAGAAGTACGGATAGTCGATCTGCAGGAAGGCACTTTCTACGCCGACCTGGTGTTCGACCGCAACGTCACCGTGTCGGCACGCCCTTCGGACTCGGTGGCCATCGCGCTGCGGGTCGGTGTTCCGATCTACGTCGAGGAAGCCGTGCTCGCCCAGGCGGGGTTGCTCATCCCCGACGAGAGCGACGAGGACGCCGACACCCCTGTGCGCGAGGACGAGGTGGAGAAGTTCAAGGAATTTCTCGACAGCGTGTCTCCCGACGACTTCAAGGCCACCTAGCCCGAGCATCGAGTCCCGCCGTCGCCGCAGTTCGCAATCCGTCCGGGGGATGCTCGCGCGGTTGACCGCCACCCTTGCTCACCACGTCACGGATGTGTCTCAACTCGCCCCGATGTCGACACGCCTGGCGGATTGCACAGCCACTCAACGGTGCGGCGGCCATACTTTGAGGACCAGACAGGGCACGGCGGCTACCGAACAGCGTAAGCTCTCTAGCACTCGGGCCTGAGCGAGCGTGGCTGCCGGTGCAGCCAGTGACGAAGCTAGTACGAGAACGCGATCGGCGAGAGGAACCACCGTGAGCGAGCAGCCACGTCAAGAACAGCTGGACCTAGCCGACCACGCGGACGCCGCGCGCAAGGAGGACCAGAGCCCGTCCGGGCCTCACGAGCCCGTCCAGCCCGGACTGTTTCCCGACGATTCCGTGCCGGACGCCCTCGTCGGCTATCGCGGGCCGAGCGCTTGCCAGGTCGCCGGCATCACGTATCGCCAGCTGGACTATTGGGCGCGTACGTCGCTCGTCGTACCGTCGATCCGTGGCGCGGCCGGGTCGGGCAGTCAGCGCCTGTACTCGTTCAAGGACATCCTGGTTCTCAAAATCGTCAAGCGGTTGCTCGACACCGGCATCTCGTTGCACAACATCCGGGTCGCGGTCGACCACCTGCGCCAGCGCGGCGTCGAAGACCTGGCCAACATCACCCTGTTCTCCGACGGCACCACCGTCTACGAATGCACCTCGGCCGAAGAAGTGGTCGACCTGCTGCAGGGCGGCCAGGGGGTGTTCGGCATCGCGGTCTCCGGTGCGATGCGCGAGCTGACCGGCGTGATCGCCGACTTCCCCGGCGAGCGCGCCGACGGCGGCGAATCCATTGCGGCCCCAGAAGACGAGTTGGCGTCCCGGCGCAAGCACCGCGACCGCAAGATCGGTTAACTGCGCGCGCTCTTTCTGCCGCGCAGGTGCGCAGGTGCACTCGTGCCGTCGGGTGTCGTCGGTGAGGTGCTGCGTGCTCGCGGCCGGGTCCATCGGCCGAGTAAGCTGGGCGATGCGTCGCACTCGGGCGGGAGAGCTCCGTGACCGCCAGTCACGGGCGCCGAAGGAGCAAGACCTCTCCACCAACCTCTCAGGCACCCGGACCGCGCGAGTTTCCGACGCCTCTGGAAAGCGGTGCGACCTCCGATTGATCCGCACCCGCCGATGGGGAAAGGCCTGCTCTGAGAAGTAGCGGCGCCGAATCTCTCAGGCGCCCGGCGAACGGGCAAAGACAGAGGGAGAGGGCCACATTCCTCTGCCTCTGCTGCTTGTGCAGGCTGTCCAGTCAGGAGTTCGCCAGTGCCCGCCCAGTCAACCTTTGCAACGCGCCACATCGGCCCCGACAGCGAGGCTGTCACCGCCATGCTCGCGGTCATCGGCGTCGACTCGCTCGACGACCTGGCCGCCAGGGCCGTGCCGAGCCGCATCCTCGACGCTCTCACCGACAGCGGTGTCGCACCGGGGCTCGATGCGTTGCCGCCACCCGCCGGCGAGGCCGAGGCCCTGGCCGAGCTGCGGGCGCTGGCCGAGGCGAACACCGTGGCCGTGTCGATGATCGGGCAGGGATACTACGACACGCTCACCCCACCGGTATTGGTGCGCAACATCATGGAGAACCCGGCCTGGTACACCGCGTACACGCCGTATCAGCCCGAGATCAGCCAGGGCCGCCTGGAGGCGCTGCTGAACTTCCAGACGATGGTGGCCGA
>NZ_JBYCLC010000348.1:0-4397 GCF_057473685.1 Mycobacterium sp. TH-M116
GACAGCATCGCCACCAGCCGGCGGCAGAGCCGGGCCTCGTCCTGGGCGTTGTTCAGTGCCTCGCGCCGCAGCCTGGTCCGCACCAGCCGCTCGGCCCTATCCCGCTCCTCAGCCGGTTTGATCCCATCCAGCACCGCGGTGATCACGTCGTTGTCGACCCCCTTGGTGCGCAACTCAACGGCCAACGCGGCCTTGCCTTTTGCGGCCTTCCCATGCCGGGAATGCACCCACTGTTCGGCGAAGTCGACGTCGTCGATCAGGCCGACGGCGGCCAGCCGGTCGAGCACCCGTTCACTGACGTCGCCGGGATATCCGCGTTTGGCCAGCGCAGTGGCCAACTCGGCTCGGGTGCGCGCTCTCCCTGTGAGCAAGCGCAGGCACAGCGCACGCGCCTGCTCCTCGCGGGAGGAGTCAGAAGTCGACGGGGGCGGGCAGGACGTCATCGTCGGTCACGACCGCGCCGATACCGAGCTTTTCCTTGATCTTCTTCTCGATCTCGTTGGCCACGTCGGCGTTCTCGGCCAGGAAGTTGCGGGCGTTCTCCTTGCCCTGCCCCAGCTGTTCGCCCTCGTAGGTGAACCAGGAGCCGGACTTGCGGACGAAGCCCTGATCCACGCCCATGTCGATCAGCGAACCTTCCCTGCTGATGCCCCGGCCGTAGAGGATGTCGAACTCGGCTTGCTTGAAGGGCGGCGAAACCTTGTTCTTGACGACCTTGACCCGGGTGCGGTTGCCGACCGCGTTGGTGCCGTCCTTGAGCGTCTCGATCCGGCGCACGTCCATGCGCACCGACGCGTAGAACTTCAAAGCCTTTCCACCCGTTGTTGTTTCGGGCGAGTTGTGCACCATTACTCCGTCAACGAAATAGTTGTGATTTCCCTCGACCTCGATATCGAATCGATTCATGGACCTAGTGTGCGGCTTGACATGAACATCGAGAATACGGGCCGGCACCAACTGCTGCGTGGGTTCGACGAACTGTGGCAACACCGTGTGCTGGCCACGGAACCGTGGCAGCAGCTTATCGTCCATAGACGGCGCCATGTACGGCGCGACCAGCTCCTGGAACTTCGCCGTAGCAGCGGTGGAGAACACTAGCACCGCCTTGCCGGCCGAGCCGACCTGCCGCAAGCGCACATCCAAGCCGTACGTATCACACAGATAGTCGCGTAACCGTACACGTGTGCCTTCGGCCATGGCTTCGACGCAGATCTCGATGCGCCCACTGCCACCCGCGGTACGTCCCTGTAAGGCCTTGGAACGCAAGCTGAATGATCCGCCGTCCATGTACCAGATCGCCAGAGCCAGTGGCGTGAGCGACTTGAGGTACTCCTCGGAGAAGAACTTCTTGCCGTCTCCGAGATAAACCGCGCGCTGCAATTCGGCGAGCTCCGGCAGCGGGGTGAAGTCGACAAAACCAGCGCCCTTGGGATCCTGCCGCGTCGCATGCCGAATGTTGCCCATCAACGCGGTCTTCCACCGCAGGTACTCCGACTGCTTGGCGCCGTGCCCGAGCCGGAAACGGACACCGTTGCGATCGTGCCGATTGGGCGACAAGTTCCCGTCACCCATCAGCGATCCCAGCACAACCTGGAACTGCTGATCACTGAGCCGACGCGGTTCAGTGGCCAGCACTCGATCACCGGTGAAGAGATCGCCGGCCTCCTTCCAGCCGCCCGGTGTGCGGATGAGGTGGTTGGGTGTCGCCGCGAACTGGGACTTGCCGTTGCCACTCGACTTTTCGACGGTGAACTGGAGAAACTGTTCGGCGGGCCCGTTATTGAACCAGTTCACCACCTTGCGGGGCACAACCCGGTCCGTCTGGGGGTCGTAGGACAGCACCTCGACGTCCATCTTGTTGTTGACGATCTTGCCGATCTTTTCGGTGGAGCCGTCAGCAAGGACCACCCGGGTCGAGTAGTTCATGCACCCGAACATGACACCGATTTTTTCGCGGAGCTGGTTGATGAAGATCGCGGTGGTGCCCGAATTGTTCAGCGCGCCGGTCATTTTCCGCAGCGCCTGGCTCATCAGCCGGGCCTGCAGGCCGACATGGCTGTCGCCCATCTCGCCTTCGAGTTCCGCGCGCGGCACCAGGGCCGCCACCGAGTCGATGACCAGGATGTCCAGGGCGCCGGAGCGGATCAGCATGTCGGCGATCTCGAGGGCCTGTTCCCCGGTGTCGGGCTGGCTGACCAACAGGGAATCGGTGTCCACGCCGAGATTCTTGGCGTAGTCGGGGTCAAGGGCGTGCTCGGCGTCGATGAACGCCGCGACGCCGCCGGCGGCCTGGGCGTTGGCCACCGCGTGCAGCGCCACAGTGGTCTTACCCGAGGATTCCGGGCCGTAGATCTCCACGACCCGGCCGCGGGGCAGTCCGCCGATACCCAGGGCCACATCCAGCGCAATGGATCCGGTCGGGATGACCGAGATCGGCTGGCGTATCTCGTCGCCGAGACGCATCACCGAGCCTTTGCCGTAGCTCTTCTCGATCTGGGCCATCGCCAGTTCGAGTGCCTTCTCGCGGTCGGGGGCTTGCGCCATGGTGCCTTCTCCTATGGTCGGTGTGTTCGGGACCGATGTCGGTCGGTTGGCCGTGACACTAGAGATGGCCACCGACAAGTTGTTGTCGTCGTCGAACGGTTCCACCCTAGACGAACACCTGTTCGATTCAAGCGGACACGCCAGGGACGCCCGAACATCTCGCCGGGACGTCGCGCCCGACCTGACACGGCCCGGCCTGACACGGCCCGACCTGACACGGCCCGACCTGACACGGCCCGACCTGACACTGAGGGAATCCGACGACTGCGCCCTTTGGCGCCCTCTAGGGCGCCGAACCTGCGGTCACGGCGCGATCCACGGGTCCGCACCGACCATGGACGCAGTCTGGGGCAAGGCTGTCGAGAGTTCGACTCACCACTGGTCGCGGGGCACGTCGAAGTCGGCGCACAATGCCCGCCATACGTCGCGGGGCTCGACGCCTTCCTCGATCGCCTGGGTGGCGGTCCGGCCCTCGAGGCCGGTCAGCGCGTGGTCTGCCAGCACCGACGGCCCGTAGGCGGCACCGAACCGCAACACGACCCGTTCATGGAACTCTGTTAGCCGCACGTCCGCCAACATACCCAGCCGGTCAGCCCGCCCCCAACGCCAGCGCGTCGTGGCAGACCCGCACCGGATCGGGCACGCCGGCCACACCGGCGGCGGCCGCGCGGGCGGCCCGGCGACACGCCGGCGACGACAGCACCTCGGCGGCGGCGGCGACCAGCGCGTCGGCCGTCAGCGGCCGGACCAGCTGGCCGCTGCCCTGGCGGACCACCCGGTTGGCGATCTCCCACTGATCCCCGCCGCCGGGGACCACGACCAGCGGGACCCCGGCCAGCAGCGCCTTGGCCACCGTTCCGTGACCGCCGCCGCAGATCACCAGGTCCGCGTGCATCAGCAACTCGTCCTGGCGGCCCAGCCCGACCACGGCCCACGGCGGCACCCGCAGCGCAGCGCCGTCCAGCCGCGAGACCACCACCCGCGACCCCACCGGTAGCGTCTCGCCCGGTATCAGGCAACCCAGCGCGATCTCGGCCAGACTCTCGGTCCCGATCAGTGCGGTCGAGGGGGCGACCACCACGACCGGGCCGGAGCCGGGGGGGATCTCCAGTACCCGCCCGGTCGGCTCGAAGTGCAGCGGGCCGACAACGACGGCCTCGGCCGGCCAGTCCGGACGCGGCACCTCCAGCGCCGGCAGCGTGGCGATCAGGCGTCGCAGCGGACCGGGGTCGTGAGCCGGCAACCCGATCTCGGCGCGGGCAGTTGCCCGCTGCCGCAGCCCGGCACGCCACGACCGGGCGGTCAGGGCGCGCATCGCCGCGTCTCGCAGCCGGCCGCGGACCCCGCTGCCCGGGGCCAGACCGCTGCCGATCGGCGGCAAACCCGTCGACGGCAGGTAGAGCGGATGCGGATTCAGCTCGATCCAGGGCATCCCCAGCAGCTCGGCGGCCATGCCGCCGCCCGCGGTGATGACGTCGGACACCACCAGCTCAGGCGCCAGCTCGCGCAGCACCGGCGCGTTGAGCACAGCCATGCGCGCCGCGCGCCGGTGAATTCGGGCCCCGGCGTCCAGGTCGTCGTCGGTGGCGGCCAGGCCTTCCAGCACTGCGACGTCCAGGCCGGCGGCGCGCGCGGTATCGAGCCACGCGGCCCCGGTGAACAGCGTGGGGTCGTCGCCGGCCTCGGCGAAGCGTCGACACAGCGCGATCGCAGGAAACGAGTGCCCGGGATCCGGCCCGGCGACCACGGCGACGCGCATCCGCTTCACCCTGCCACTTCACCCTGCCACAGCGCGGCACCGCCATCCTGGCCTACGCTGACAGGCATGACGGAGCTGACCGACGCCGGCGTGG
>NZ_JBYCLC010000349.1:0-2033 GCF_057473685.1 Mycobacterium sp. TH-M116
GCTGCACGTGAGTGGGGAGCCGATACCGGGGCTGTTCGCCGCGGGCAACGCCATGGCCGGTGCGACGGGGCGGGCCTACGGCGGTGCCGGCGGAACCATCGGCCCGGCAATGGTTTTCGGCTACCGGGCGGGCCACGCTGCCGCCACCGGGAAGTCGGTCGATCTGCACTAGGCACGGTGCGGCTTCCAGCGTGGGCGCGCAGCCTATCCGCCGCGGCCGGCAGTATAGGCGATCTCCATGTGGGCGCGGACCACGTCGACGTTGCGTTGCTCGTCGCGCGTGTATCCTTTTGCCCGCCGCACCACTACTTTACGGTCGACCGCCATCGGCAACTGGTGACTCCCCCGGGCGATGCCGGCGCAAACGCGTCATACGCCGGACGGCCCCCGTCAGACGGCGGCCGGGAGCACATGGTCACCCACCTTGTCCGTGGACAGGCACAGCGAGCAGACGTAGGCCTGGTGGGTTTGGCAGGCCAGCATGTCGGGTCGCTCGAACTCGTGGTTGCAGACGTGACAGCGCAGGTGCTCACCCGACGGGTTGCCGCATTCGTCGTGCATGGGCGACGCGATGCCGTCGTCGGTACGCCGAAGGTAGTACTTGCCCTTCGTGGCGATCGCCAGGATGGGCGGCATCACCAACGCGAGGACGATGGCCACCAGCGGCGAGTAGGGCCGCAGTCCCGCGCCGAGGCCACCGAAGAACGCGACGATCGACAGCCCCGCCGCCAACAGCATCGAGCCGAATCCGACCGGGTTGACGGCGTAGAGCATGCCGCGCCGGAACTCGGGCTGCTTCGGCGACAGACCGAGCAGGTACTTGTTGAACACGATGTCGGAGGCCACCGCCACCACCCACGCCATGCCGCAGTTCGAGTAGAACCCGAGGATGGTGTTGAGGAAGTCGAACATGTTGGCTTCCATCAGGATCAGCGCGATCGTCAAGTTGACCCCGAGGAACACCACGCGGCCCGGGTAGTGCTTGGTGAGACGGGTGAAGGAGTTGGTCCACGCCAGCGACCCCGAGTACGCATTGGTCACGTTGATCTTGACCTGGCTGAGGACGACCAGGATCACGGCAAGGGAGAGCGCGAGCCATTCCGGCATGAAGTTCTGGTAGATCTCGTTGAACTGGTGCACGGGCTGGTTGGCGATCGAAATGGAACCCGCGAGGTGAAAGATGAGATATACGGCCAAGAACAGCCCGACAATCTGCTTGACCGCCCCGAACACCACCCAGCCGGGACCGGCGAGCAGCATCCAGGTCCACCAGCTGCGGGAGTTCGACGCGGTGCGCGGGGGCATGAACCGCAAATAGTCGATCTGCTCGGCGATCTGCGCGATCAGCGACAGGCACACGCCGGCGGCCAGCAGGGAGTCGCCCAGATCGAAACCTCTGCGGCCGTACTTGCCGGTGTACCCGAAGAATTCGCCGACCGACTCGGGATGGCTGATCACCAGGTAGACGAACGGGGCGACCATCAGGATCAGCCACAGCGGGGTGGTCCAGAGCTGCAGCTGGGAAAGCACTTTCATGCCGTAGATGACCAGCGGGAAAATGACCAGCGTCGAGCAGGCATAGCCGGCCCAGAGCGGGATGTGCAGGCCCAGCTTGAGGCCTTGGGCCATGATGGAGCCCTCGAGGGCGAAGAAGATGAAGGTGAACGTCGCGAAGATGACGTTGGTGACGACCGAACCGTAGTAGCCGAAGCCACTGCCGCGGGTGATCAGGTCGAGGTCGATGTTGTAGCGCGCGGCGTAATAGGCCAGCGGAAAGCCGGTCGCGAAGATCACCACGGCGAAAATGCCGATGCCCCACAGTGCGTTGGTGGTGCCGTAGGAGATGCCCACGTTGGCGCCGATCGCGAAGTCGGCCAGATAGGCGATGCCGCCGAGAGCCGACACGCCCACCACGGCGGTGGACCACCGCCGGTAGCTACGCGGCGCGAAACGCAGCGTGTAGTCCTCGAGCGTCTCCCTGGTCGCGGTCAGCGGGCGTTGTTCGCCACCTGCCACCGAGGATTCTTCGATTT
>NZ_JBYCLC010000350.1:0-5807 GCF_057473685.1 Mycobacterium sp. TH-M116
ACCGGAGCCCAGAGATGACCGAAGCGCACCCAGTTATCGTGGTCGGGATAGACGGCTCGGAAGCCAGTGCGGACGCGCTGCGTTGGGCAGCCAACCAAGCCCGCCTCAGTGCCGGTGAGGTGCAGGCCGTGATCACGTGGCAAACGCCGTCCTCCTACGGATTTTATGTGGACTACACCGACGACGACGCGACCGCGGATGCGCGTAAGACGTTGGAGAAAGTAGTCGCCGACGTCTTGGGCGAACCACCGTCGGTTCCGGTGAATCTTCGCGTGGTCAAGGGACAACCAGCGGACGTTCTCACCGAGGCCTCGCGATCAGCAGACCTGCTTGTCGTAGGCAGCCGGGGCCGGGGCGCATTCGCCGGAATGCTGCTGGGTTCGGTCAGCCAGCACTGCGTCCAACACGCCTCGTGTCCCGTCCTCGTCTTCCGACGTCCACTTGCCGAACAAGATCAGAAAGGACACGGGGCTTGAGGTTCTGATGTGGCGTTCGGGCACGGTCAGCGCGCGGGTCACGTCGGGGCTGCGGGGACGCCATGACGGGTGGTTTGCAGATGGGGGCGATCTTCTCCGCCCTCCCCGATACCGACCTGTTGAATTCATCGCGACTCCAGTCGGCCGGTGCCGCGATGAGCCACCACGCTGATCGAACCGAACGTCACTCAGCTGTCTGGTCGTAGGCGTCGACTCGCCATGTTCCATCCACCAGACTCAGCTGATTCCAGCATGCCGTGCGCTGCCGGACCCGACCGAGCGACGGATCCAATTGCTCTAACAAGGTCTGGTTGAACGCGTCATGGGAAACCATGACGATGGGACCGGGCGCGCGTTCGGCGACGATTTCGAAAAACGCCCGCTTCGCGCGTTCGGCCAAGGCGGAACGCGGTTCCACTCCTGGTGCGGAATCTACGCTCCCATATTGTTTTTCCACTTCCGCACGCGGTTTCCCCGTCATCGGCCCGTAGTCACGGTCGTTCAGTCGCATGTCGATGTTCACCGCGACTCCGGCTGCTTTGGCTATGGCCTCTGCAGTAGCCACCGCCCGCTGCAGCGGGCTGGACACCACCGCCGTGGTCCCCTTGGTTGCGAGCACCTTGGCCAGCCGCTCTACCTCAGCAAGACCTACTTCATCCAGCGGTGGATCGCTCAATCCGCGCAGCCGGCCTTCGGCATTGAACGCGGTGCGGCCGTGACGCGCAAGGTAGACTCGCGACATTTCTGCAGTCATGCCTCTCCTTCGCCAAAGTTTTCGCAGCAATGCATATTTTTCTCCGACTCCCAGCGTAGCACCGGGCGACCATCACCACATGGGCCCAGTTTGCTTACGTGACAAACGAACTCCCGACGCATTCTCCCCAGGGCGCCCCTGGGCGACTGTCACGCTCCCGTCGGGGCGTACGACAAATCTTTATCTCCCGCCTCGGATACCCGAGATCGTGACACACCAATCAGGTTGGAAGCTCTGCTCTGACGGACGCGATCGACAGGACGTCGCGCCAGGCGTGACGCACGTTGACTTGCCTCCCGATTCACCGGCCACGCAGTGTCGGTGGCGCTTGTCGGACGTCACCGGCCGGAGGTGGGTTTTGGCAAATGCCAAGCGAACCAGGGCGAGGCGCCGCTCCGCGACTCCCGAATCACTGCGTCGCGCAAGCGTAACCGAAGCATCGCACCTCCAGTAGAGCACGGTGTCATCTCGAAGAATCCCGCAAGCCGGAGATCGACAATCGTCCGGCCCGCCAACACTGCGTGACAGACTTTCAACTGGGACCGGCGCGCAGCTGGCACCCCCTGCGCGCCCGAATGATTGATCCGCGCGAGCCCGAAGCACTCCTGTCCGACTGAACACCCGACGAGCGGCCCCGGCGTCCTTGCCGGACGCTCCGCCCGTCTGACGAACGGGGCCCGCTTGCGCCCGATCACCCGCCGGCCGGGGGTTGGGGCATGACCGTCGGCTTGAATCCGTATCGGGGAGCCAGGAAATGCGCGGACAGGCCGCGCCCGGCGCCGCTGCCCATCAGCGGCAGTCCGCCGACCGCCTGGGCGGCGGGCCCAGCCCCCGCGGCGACCCCCAAACCATTGAGGGCCGCCGTGACAGGCGTCGCGGCCGGTGCGGCACCGGCCCAGGAACTCGGGACCGACAGGCCGCTGACCGAGGCCGCCTTACCGACAGCTCCCGCAACGCCGCCCAGACCCGCGGCCGGAAGTGCGGCGGGCACTTCCTTGGCGGCCTCAGCCACCGCCTTGACTCCCTCCTGGGCGAACTTCGGCAGGTCGTGCGCCATACCCATGTAATCCTTGAACTGGGTGACGACGAGCCGCGCCGGGCTCACCCACTTGTTGAACGTGTCCATGAAGATTCCGCCGTCCACCTCAGCAGATCCGGTCAAACCCTGGACCACGTCGCCCATCAGTCCGCCGACGATGATCCCATCACCGTTCGCGTTCCACAGGTGCCCGGTCAGGCCGAGCGCAGCCGCGGGGTCGCTGAGCCAGGGTGGTTCGTTGGTGATGCCCGCGAGTCCGGACAGCGCCCTGGGAATCTGCGCCGCCGCCTGCGCGTCGACGACCCCGTTCAGCGCCTGAGCGACCGCGGTGGCCTGACCGGCCAGGCCCGCCGGATCGACCGCGCTCGCCGCCACCGTGAAGGGCGCCAGCTGCGAGGCCGCCGCCGACGAGCCCGCGTAGCAGTACATCGCGGCCGCGTCCTGGGCCCACATCTCGGCGTACCGCGCCTCGGTTGCCGCAATCGCCGCAGTGTTCTGGCCGAGGAAGTTGCTCGCCAGCAACGCCAACAGCAGGGCCCGGTTGGCGGCGATCTCCGCCGGCGGCACCGTCGCGGCGACGGCCGCCTCATAGGCCGTTGCCGCCGCCACGGCCTGTGCCGCGGCCTGTTCGGCCCGCTCGCCCGTGCCTGTCAGCCACGCCACCTGGGGTGCGGCCGCGGCCGCCATGGAGGTCGCTGCCGGGCCCTGCCACGGCCCGTCGACCAGCCCGGTGATCAGCGAGCCGTAGGAGAACGCGCTGGTGTGCAACTCGGTGGCCAGCCCCTGCCAGGCCGCCGCGGCGGCCAGCATCGGCCCCGAGCCGGGACCGGAATATATCAGCGCGGAGTTGATCTCCGGCGGCAACTGCGCGAAGTCCAGCATGTCCGACCTCGCCTAGCCGACCAGAGCGGTGTTGGCGTCTTCGGTGGCCGCATAGGAACCGCTACTGACGGCCAGCATGGTTGCCAACTGCTCCCGAGCCACCGCAGCGTGTGCATTGATCTCCTGGAAAAACGTTGCGTGGGAGGCGAACTGCGCGGCGGTGAGAAACGACACCACGTCGGCGGCGGCCGGAATGACGCCTGTGGTCGGCACGGCCGCCGCCACGGTGCCGGCCTGCAGCGCAGCGTTGAGGTTGTGCAGGTTCTCGGCGGTCGCCGCCAGTATGTCTTTACTTACGACCGTAGTTGGCATGTTTACTCCTCAAAGTGGTTCCCATTCAACGTATTTCGATGACCAGCGCCCACTGGCGAAACGCTTCGGACATAGTAGGCGCGTGCCGTCGCGCCGGCACAGCCCCAGCGGGTCAAGTTCACCGAGAAGCCGGCAATTGTTCATTTAGCTGTAGGCATATGCCGCATTCTATGGCTATGGCATGAAACTACTTGCAGGCAAATATGATTAGAGTTTTACATGAACTTCGATGTGATTGCCAGATTGGACTTTATGCTTTGCTGGCGATAATCGGAGGGCTCGTGGCGCTGGGGTGCACCGTATGTCGCAACGCGGCATTCCGGGCCTCGTCCGCCGCTTGGTCGTGGCCCCCGCTGCGGGCGCGGCCATCGCCACGGTGTCGGCGTGCGACTCCCACCAGCCATCCCAACCGGGGCGCGCGCCCGCCAGGTGACCGTCGTCGGTTCGGGGCACGTCCAGGGCGTCCCGGACATGTTGACCGTCCAGGTCGGCATCGAGTTCACCGCACCCGACGTCACCGCGGCATGGATCAGACCAACGACCGCCAGCAGGCGGTCCCCGGCGCGCTCGCCGGAGCCGGGATCGAGCGCAAGGACATCAGCACCACCGTCTGCGAAGCGACGGGCAGCGCCCCGCCGAGGGCCGCGCCCGGCGCCCAGAAGGCCGCGCCGGCCGCCGTTCCGCTGGAACCCGGCCAGCAGACGGTGAGCCTCTCGGTGACCGCGATGTGGGAGCTGGACTGAGGCCGGGCTACTGCTGGTAGACCCGAGGGTCCAGCATGCCGATGTACGACAGGTCGCGGTAGCGCTCGTCGTAATCCAGGCCGTAGCCCACGACGAAGTCGTTGGGGATGTCGAAGCCGACATAGGCGATCGCGACGTTGGCGCCCCGCGCATCGGGCTTGCGTAGCAGCGTGCACACCCGCAGCGACCGCGGATGCCGGCTGCTCAGATTGCGCAGCAACCAGGACAGCGTGAGGCCGGAGTCGACGACATCCTCGACGATCAGCACGTCCCGGCCCTGGATGTCGCGGTCCAGATCCTTCAGGATCCGCACCACACCCGACGACGATGTCGAAGACCCGTAGGAGCTGACCGCCATGAACTCGAACTGCGTCGGAACCGGGATGGCGCGCGCCAGGTCGGTGACGAACATCACAGCACCCTTGAGCACGGTGATCAGCAGCAGGTCCTGCCCGGCCTCGGCGACCAGCTCGCGGTAGTGCGTGCCGATTTCCTCGCCGAGGTCGGCCACCCGGGCCTGAATCTGCTCCGCGGTGAGCAGCACCGACGTGATATCCCCGGGGTAGAGCTCCGTTGGCTGGGCCGGGGTGATCGCCGAAGAGGTCTGCGCCACGACCACAGCGTGCCATGCCGGAGCGCGAATAACCAACGGCGGCTCAGATATTGCGGTCACCGGAACGGCTGGTGCACCGGCTCGCGCCACATGGCCAGGACAGCGCCGCGCCGCCCCGCGATCAGCCGTTCACCGCGCAGAGACGACCCGACCGCCACCCCACCCTGCCCACGCCACCCGGTGACCAGGGTGTCGATGCCTCGAATCTGCTTGTCGCGCAGACCGATCGCCCCGCCGTCCAGCAGCCAGCCGCGGATCACCCGCCGCCGGACCGGGGCGGGCAACCCGGCCAACGCACGGGCGTCGAGGTCCGCGCCTGTGCGCACCTCGGGCATCGCCTGCGCGGCGAGCGAGTCGATCAACTCAGTGTCCTCCCGCAGCGCCGTCGCGGTGCGGGCCAGCGCCTCGGCCACCCCGCCGCCCAGCGCGTCCTCGAGCAGCGGCAGCACGTCCAGGCGCAGCCGGGTCCGGGTGAAACGGCGGTCGGCGTTGTGCGGATCCTGCCAGGCCGACAGATCCAGCTCGCGGCACGCGGCGTGGGTAAGGCTGCGGCGCACCCCCAGCAGCGGCCGGCACCACGGCGGGTCGTGCGGGCGCATCCCGGCCAGCGAACGCCCCCCGGAGCCGCGGCCCAGCCCCAACAACACCGTCTCGGCCTGGTCGTCGAGCGTGTGACCCAGCAGCACCGGACCGTCGCGGTGGGCGCCCAGCGCCGCGTAGCGTGCGGCACGCGCGGCCGCCTCGAGACCGCCCTGGGGGCCGAACGGCGCGCGAACCTGGACGCAAAGAACCTGTGCATCAACACATCCCAATGCGAGCGCTTGTTTGCGGGCGGTTTGCGCGACGTCTGCCGAGCCGGGCTGCAGGCCGTGGTCCACGATCAGCGCGGTAGTGGGCCGCAGCTGCGCGGCGATGGCGGTGAGCGCCAGCGAGTCCGGGCCACCGGACAGCGCCACACACCAACGCCCGCCGCCGGCGGGCTCGCTGG
>NZ_JBYCLC010000351.1:0-4018 GCF_057473685.1 Mycobacterium sp. TH-M116
GGAAGCTTTGCCTCAGCAGGGAGAGTGCGTCCCGCCTCACGAGGTACCCTGACCTGGCAAGGCATGCTGGCGGTGGGGCCCGCCACAAATGCGCGTCACCGTCGACCCGCCAACGGTCCCTTCGGAACAGTGAGTGCACGGCTGCTCAATGATGCAGCAGCCGCGGTGACCCGAAGGAGCACAAGTGGACGTTCGATTTTCTCGATTTTCGTCGTGCCCGCCCCACGAGGTGTCTTTGCCCCGGGCCGACGCTGACGCGCCGCGCGCGAGTGGGGAACACTGATGTTGGACTTCGGGGCACTGCCGCCGGAGATCAATTCGGCGCGAATGTATGCCGGTAACGGCTCGGGTCCCATGATGGCTGCCGCAGCGGCCTGGGACGTGCTGGCCAACGGCCTGGAGTCGGTGTCGCGCGGCTACTCGTCGGCGATCGCCGTGCTGCAGGGCGAGAGCTGGTCCGGCGGCGCATCGGAGGCGATGAGCACCGCGGTCGCACCCTATGTGGCCTGGGTCGCGACGGCCGGGGCCAACGCCGAGGAGGCCGCCAGCAGGGCGCGCGCGGCCGCCGCAGCCTATGAGACGGCGTTCGCCGCGACGGTGCCACCGCCGCTGGTCACGGCCAACCGCACCCAGTTGTCGACATTGCTCGCCAACAACGTCTTCGGGCAGTATGCCGCGCAGATCGCGGCCACCGAGGCGCAATACGAGCAGATGTGGGCCCAAGATGCCGCCGCGATGTACAACTACGCGGCGTCCTCGTCGGCCGCCACCACGCTGAGCCAGTTCGGCCAGCCGCCGCAGACCACCAGCGCCACCGCGCAGCCCGCCCAGGCCGCCGCGGTGGCCCAGAGCGCGGGCAACGCGGCGGCGGGCAACGCCCAGACGAGCCTGTCGCAACTGATGTCGAGCTTGCCCCAACAGCTGCAGTCCCTCTCCTCCGCGGGGTCTGCGAACCCCGCACAGGGGGTAGGGGATCTATCGATACTCAGCCTCTTCGATGCCTTCAACACCCTGACTGCGCCGGTGGACCTCGGTGCCGGCCTGAGCCGCACGATCACCTCGGGCGGAAGCTTCGGGACCGGGCTCCAGCGTGTCGGGCTGCAGGGCGGCCCCTCCCTCCCGCCCGCAATCGGGGGGGCCAAGGGGGCCGCGTCCGGCGCCGCCGCCGCGGGTTTGGGACACGTGCCCACACCGGTGGCCGCCAGCGCCGGCACTGCCGGCACACTGGGCAAATTGTCGGTCCCGCAGAGCTGGGCGACGACGAACCCGTCGGCCACCACCGTCGCCGAACCGCTCTGGCTCTCGGACTCCGACATCAGCGGGGGCCCGTCCTGGGAGGAAGTGACTCCTGCGACCAACATGTGGAACGGCGCGCCCGCAGCCGGCACGGGCACCAAGTCGAGCGTGGTGTCGGGTTCCACGGTCAACAACACGCTGCGGGTGGGGCCGCGCAAGTTCACCATGCCCCGCCCGTCCCTCGGCGGATAGCAGCCAACCCACCACCTCAACGCTGAGTTAACCCGCCCCGCCAGCCCGGGGTGCTTCTTGACGGACGGTCGAGAGAGGAATGCCGATGTTCGATTTCGGGGCGCTGCCGCCCGAGATCAACTCGGCACGAATGTATTCCGGGCCGGGTTCGGCGCCGATGATGACGGCCGCGTCGGCCTGGGACGCGCTGGCCGCACAACTGGAGTCCTACGCGGCCGGGTACTCTTCGACACTTGTTGAGCTACAAGGACTCTGGTCCGGAAATGCGTCGTTCGCGATGACCGCCGCGCTCGCACCCTACGTCGCCTGGTCGACGACGACGGCAGCGCAGGCCGAGCAGACCGCTGCGCAAGCACGTGCCTCAGCGGCCGCTTTCGAGACGGCGTTCGCCGCGACGGTCGCACCAGAAACAGTGGCCACCAACCGTATTCAGTTGGCCGCGCTGGTGGCGACCAACTTCTTCGGGCAGAACACGCCGGCTATCGCGGCCACCGAGGCACAGTACGCCGAGATGTGGGCCCAGGATGCCGCCGCGATGTACGTCTATGCCGCGTCGTCGTCGGCCTCGACCGTTCTGACGCCGTTCACCCAGCCACCGCAAACCACGACCGCGGCAGGCCCCGGCGAACAGGCCGCCGCGGTGACGCAGGCCACCGGAACCTCGGCCGGAGAAACTCAGACCACCCTGGCCGAGCTGATATCGGCTCTGCCGAACCAGCTGCAGACCCTGGCGACGGGGATGTCAACGAACGCGTCGACAGCGAATCCGGCGGCCTTGTTGGGGTCCACGCCCGTGGTCACCGCCTTCTCCTACCTCGACATACTGATCGGCCCGTTAGTGATCATGTACGAAATTCCGTACTCAACTTTCTCGGCGGGCCGTTACGGGACCGGCCTGAACCTGCTCAACCGTCAGCTGGCCAAGCTCGCCGCCAAAGCGGCCGCCGAAGAGGCCGCCGAAGATGCCGCCAAAGGGGTCGGCGCGGTGGGCGGTCGCGGCCCGGTGCTGGCGGCGGTCGGCCAGGCGGCGCCGGTGGGAAAACTGTCGGTTCCGCCGAGCTGGCTTTCGGCCAATCCCGCAGACGGCGCGGCGGTTCGGCCGGTCGCCGTGTCCGACCACGGGTTCCGCGCGGTCCCGGCCGCGGCGGCCCAGCAGCCGTCGAACCTGGTGGGCGGCCTGCCGTCCGGAAGGTCCGAACCCGCCGCCACCGTCGTCCTGCGCAACGGGCGCCGGCGTTTCAGGATGCCACGCCCGCCCTACGGCGGGTGACCGCGTTCAGCCCGGCTGTTCGCCGCCGTCCGATTCGCCGGCCTGCGCCGGCTCGTCGATCACGTGATATGCCGGGTCGACCATTGCGATCCGCCGGTCGGCACTCTGGATGGCACTCTGGCGCGCCTTGCCGGTGATCCGCAGCAGCTGACCGGGCTCGATGTCCGCACCCCCGCGGCCGGAACGGAACATGACGGTCAGCTCCCCGCTGCTGTCGCCGACGACGCACCGCCGCAGCGTCCGCCCGCGTTCGCTGATGTCCTGGACCTCGCTCACCCGGCCCTCGACAGTCCCACGCTGCCCCGGAATCAAGCCGGCCACCGTGACCACCGACGGCGGCCGCTCCGGGTGCGCGTAGGCCTCGAGCTGCTCCTCGTCGCCCTGAATCACCCACGCCCGCACCTTGTCGATCTCGTGTGCGAGCCGCTGCTCGAGTGTGTCGGGATAGGCCTGCTTGATGCGCGATGCCACATCGTAGGGAACGATCGTGGCCGCCGCGTCCGGGATAAGGCTGAGGGCCTGCGCGATCTTGTCCGCGGTGCGGTCATGCAGCAGCCGGCCCGCCAGCCGGGCGAATGTCCGGCGCGGTAAGAGCGCCGTCACGTTGGTGTCCGGATGTTCGTCGCGGGCGTTGGCGACGAACACCTGGGCGGCCCGGGTGACACGCCGGTCCGGGACGTCCACGATTCGCAGCGGCGTGTCGAGTTCGAAGTGGTCCCATCGCTTCCGCAATTGCGCGGCGTGGGCCCCGTCGACCATGAAGTGGACCGCGGTCAGCTCGTCGGCCCGCAGCCCCCGGCCGTAGCGCAACGCTTCGATCACCGCCAGGTCCACCGAGTCGACGAACACGAACACCCGGTGCCGCGCATACTTCATCAGCTCGGGGCGGTCGGTGCGGAACATCTCGAGAATCGCTGCCTCGGAGCGATATTCGCGGTTGAGCCGGACGAGCACGAACACCAGCACCGGGAAGACGACGACCACCAGCCACGCGCCCTCGGTGAACTTGGCCACCGCGAAGATGCCGACCACGACCGTGGACAGGATCCCCGCGGACAGGTTGATCGCCAAGCGCTTCCGCCAACCCGGAGCGCGGTGGGTCAGATGGTGTCTGGTCATCCCGTAGCCGGCCATCGAGAAGCCGGTGAACACGCCGATCGCGTAGAACGGGACCAGTGCCCCCACCGAGCCGCCGGTCGCCACCAGTAATGCCACCGACAGCGCGGTGAGCATGACGATGCCGTTGGAGAACACCAGCCG
>NZ_JBYCLC010000352.1:0-10832 GCF_057473685.1 Mycobacterium sp. TH-M116
CTCGACGGCCGGTGGGGCGGCGCTTTCGGCACCATGCCCGCCGGGCTCGACGTCTCACCCATCCTGGAGCGCGCGCTGGTCAAGGGTTGAGCCGCAGCATGACTCACGCAATCAGGCCGGTCGACTTCGAGGACCTGAAGACAATGACCTACGAGGTCACCGACCGGGTCGCGCGGATCACCTTCAACAGGCCCGACAAGGGCAACGCGATCGTCGCGGACACCCCGCTGGAGCTGTCCGCGCTGGTCGAGCGTGCCGATCTCGATCCCGGCGTGCATGTGATCCTGGTGTCCGGTCGCGGGGAGGGTTTCTGTGCCGGCTTCGACCTGTCCGCCTACGCCGACCGGACCGGCTCGGCCGGCGGCAGCAGCGCATATGCGGGCACTGTGCTCGACGGCAAAGCGCAAGCCATCAACCACCTGCCGAACCAGCCGTGGGACCCGATGGTCGACTATCAGATGATGAGCCGGTTCGTGCGCGGCTTCTCGTCTTTGATGCACGCCGACAAGCCGACGGTGGTCAAGATCCACGGCTACTGCGTGGCCGGCGGCACCGACATCGCGTTGCACGCCGACCAGGTCATCGCCGCGGCCGACGCCAAGATCGGCTACCCGCCCACCCGCGTGTGGGGCATTCCGGCAGCCGGCCTGTGGGCGCACCGGCTCGGCGACCAGCGCGCCAAGCGGTTGCTGTTCACCGGCGACTGCATCACCGGCGCGCAGGCCGCCGAATGGGGCCTGGCGATCGAGGCGCCGGAACCCGCGGACCTCGACGAGCGCACCGAGCGGCTGGTGCAGCGGATCGCCGCGGTCCCGGTCAACCAGCTCATCATGGCCAAGCTCGCATTGAATTCCGCGCTGCTGCAACAGGGTGTGGCCACCAGCAGGATGGTCAGCACCGTGTTCGACGGCGTGGCCCGGCACACCCCCGAAGGGCATGGCTTCGTCGCCGACGCCGTCGAACACGGCTTCCGCGACGCGGTCCGGCATCGTGACGAGCCTTTCGGCGACCACGGCCGCAGAGCCTCCGGGGTGTAGCCCATGGCGAACCTGACGGCCCGTTCGGTGGTGCTGTCCGTGCTGCTGGGCGCCCATCCCGCCTGCGCCACCGCCGGCGAGCTGATCGGGCTGACGGCTGATTTCGGCATCAAGGAGACCGCATTGCGGGTGGCGTTGACCCGCATGGTCGGTAACGGTGACCTGATCCGCTCGGCCGACGGCTACCGGCTCTCCAAACGATTGCTGGCCCGCCAGCGCCGCCAGGACGAGGCCATGCGCCCCCAAACCCGGGCCTGGCGCGGGGACTGGCTGACTCTGATCGTCACCACCGTGGGCACCGATGCCCGCACTCGGGCCGCGCTGCGAACGACCATGCACCACAAGCGCTTCGGCGAGCTTCGCGAAGGGGTGTGGATGCGGCCGGACAATCTCGATCCGGATCTCGGCCCGGAGACGTTGCGTCGAGTCCGGGTGCTCACGGCTCGCGACCCGGCGCCGGCCGAGCTGGCCCGCCAGCTGTGGGACCTACCCGCCTGGTCGGACAGCGGCCACCGGCTGCTCGACGAGATAGCTTCTGCCACCGGCGTTCCCGGCCGTTTCATGGTGGCCGCGGCGATGGTGCGCCATCTGCTGACCGACCCGGTGCTGCCCGAGGAACTGCTGCCGGCCGACTGGCCGGGCGCGCGGCTGCGCGCCGCCTACCTCAACTTCGCCACCGAACTGGCGCAACGGCGCGAGGCGACCCGACTCATGGAGGTGACATGAACGATCCGGTGCGGGTGGAGCGCAACGGCGCGGTGACCACGGTGATCATCGACCGCCCGGCGGCGCGCAACGCGGTCAACGGCCCGACCGCCGCAGCGCTCTACGCGGCGTTCGACGCATTCGACCGCGACGACACTGCGTCGGTGGCAGTGCTGTGGGGCGATGGTGGAACCTTCTGTGCCGGAGCCGATTTGAAAGCCTTCGGAACTCCCGAGGCGAATGCCGTGCACCGCAGTGGTCCCGGCCCGATGGGTCCGACGCGGATGGTGCTCTCCAAGCCGGTGATCGCGGCGGTCAGTGGCTACGCCGTCGCGGGGGGCCTCGAGCTGGCGATCTGGTGCGATCTGCGAGTGGCCGAGGAGGACGCCGTGTTCGGGGTGTTCTGCCGGCGCTGGGGCGTTCCGCTGATCGACGGGGGCACCGTGCGACTGCCCCGGCTGATCGGGCACAGCCGTGCGATGGACATGATCCTGACCGGCCGCGCCGTGGCCGCCGACGAGGCACTGGCGATCGGGCTGGCCAACCGGGTCGTGTCCAAGGGCCAGGCCAGGCGGGCCGCCGAGGAGTTGGCGGCCCAGCTCGCCGCGCTGCCGCAGCAGTGCCTGCGCTCGGACCGGCTCTCGGCGCTGCATCAGTGGGGGACAACTGAATCCGAGGCGATCGACTTCGAATTCGCCAGCATCTCCCGGGTCGCGGCGGAGGCCGACGAAGGGGCCGGACGGTTCGCCGCCGGCGCCGGACGCCACGGCGCCCCAGACGGCTAGCGGGTCAGCTACCCTGCTTGACGGTGTTGCCCGGGCCGATGTCGTCCACCTTCGGGCTGCCGGCCTTGTAGGTGACGGTGTTGTTGAGGCCCACCACGCTGATGCGGGTGTTGACCTTGTCGAAGGTGATCGTGTTGCTCGCCCCGCCGATGGTCACGGTCTCGCAGGTGCCGGTGACGGTGAGCGTGTTGTTGGAGCCGCCCACGTTCAGCGATTTCCCGTCACCGCAGTCCAGGGTGGCCGTCGTCCCCATGGACCCGTAGTTGAGCGTGTTGCCGATCTGGACGGAGGCAGTGGTGCTGCCGCTGCTCGTGCTCGTCGGCGCGGCCCCGCCACTCGTCGTCGAGGCCGGGCTGCTCGACGTCGTCGAGGTGGAGGTTCCGGGCGGGTTGGCCGTGGAACTGCAACCCGCCAGCACGACGGCGGCGACGGCCGGGGCCAGGGCGAGCGCGCCCAGGCGGAGGGGGTGGTCGGTGACGTGGGCGCGCATCGCTGCTGGGTTCTCCTCGCTCGTTGACGACAATCCGGGTGGCAGTCGCTATGTCTTCAGGCGGGCACCTGCTGGAGACGGTTTACCATGCCCAGTTCACGGCCGCGGTCCCAGAGGAACGGCGCGCCGTGGTGGAAGAACACCGTCTCGTCTGATCCGTAGACCGTGATGTCGTGGGTGACGGTGTCGGCAACGACGGTGTTGCCCGAGCCCATGACCGTCACGGCGTAGCAGCTTCCCAGTGCGGTGACGACGTTGCGGTTGCCGTTGACCACCAGCGTCGCCTCGTTGCAGTCGACCGTCTGCTCGACGCCTTCCCCGATGACATGGGTGTCGCCGTTCTTGGCCTGCGCGGCCGGGGGCGGCGCGGCGGGGACGGCGGCGAGGGTGACCACGCACGTTGCCAATGCCGCGGTGACGGCTGTCCGGTGCACTGCTGGCCCCCTTGTTCACGGGCGAATCTGCACGATCGAGACTACGTGCAGTCTGCTGACCGATGACAGGATTCTTCGCATTCACCGACTCGCCACCACAGTCACGAACCCCACTACAGTCACGAACCCCACTAGAGTCATCAGTCGACCGCAGGACCGCAGCAACCGAGATCGAAGGGCATCCGCATGGCAGCTCAGCCGGAACCGCCGGCGGCCGGGCGCCCTAGGGGCGGTAGGCCCCTCTCGCGGCCGGCGAAGCTGAGCCGCGAGGGCATCGTCGACGGCGCCCTGGCGTTCCTGGACCGGGAGGGTTGGGACTCGCTGACCATCAACGCGCTCGCGACGCAGCTGGGGACCAAAGGTCCCTCGCTGTACAACCACGTACACAGCCTCGAGGACCTGCGGCGCGCGGTTCGGATCCGGGTCATCGACGACATCATCGTCATGCTGAACCGGGTCGGCGAGGGGCGTTGCCGCGACGACGCGGTACTGGTCATGGCGGGCGCCTACCGCAGCTACGCGCACCACCACCCCGGCCGGTACTCGGCGTTCACCCGGATGCCGCTGGGCGGTGACGACCCCGAGTACACCTCGGCGACCAGGAGTGCGTCCGCACCGGTGATCGCCGTGCTGACCTCCTACGGCCTCGACGGTGACGAGGCCTTCCACGCGGCGCTGGAGTTCTGGTCCGCCCTGCACGGGTTCGTGCTGCTGGAGATGACCGGCGTGATGGACGAGATCGACACCGATGCGCTGTTCTCCGACATGGTGCTGCGCCTGGCGGCGAGCCTGGAAAAGCGCACCGAGGGGCACGCCACGGCGGGCGATGCCTGAGATGACGGCCGCCGCTTTGACCCGCCAGACCGGCGACGGGTATCGTGGGGGTTCGTGCCTGGCGGCTTACGGCGCCTGACGTAAGTAAAGGGATGCCGGGCAAATTCGCATGTCCACGGCGCATCGAAGAAATCCGCTGCCGGGCGCATGCGACACACCCGGCCGCGGGGTAGTGCGGCCGGGTGCAACCGCACTACGAAGACGTCGCACTACGAAAACGTGACGTCGCCCGCAGCACCCCGAACACCCCGAACGCTCAACACAGAAAGCCTCCTAGATGCCAACCATTCAGCAGCTGGTCCGCAAGGGCCGCCGGGACAAGATCGCCAAGGTCAAGACCGCGGCTCTGAAGGGGAGCCCGCAGCGTCGTGGCGTGTGCACCCGCGTCTACACCACGACCCCGAAGAAGCCGAACTCGGCGCTTCGCAAGGTCGCGCGCGTGAAGCTGACGAGCCAGGTGGAGGTCACGGCCTACATCCCCGGTGAGGGCCACAACCTGCAGGAACACTCGATGGTGCTGGTGCGCGGCGGCCGGGTGAAGGACCTGCCGGGTGTGCGGTACAAGATCATCCGCGGATCGCTGGACACCCAGGGTGTCAAGAACCGCAAGCAGGCTCGCAGTCGCTACGGCGCCAAGAAGGAGAAGAGCTGATGCCGCGCAAGGGACCGGCGCCCAAGCGTCCGTTGGTCAACGACCCGGTCTATGGGTCGCAGCTGGTCACCCAGCTGGTGAACAAAGTTCTGCTCCAGGGTAAGAAATCGCTGGCGGAGCGCATCGTCTACGGCGCGCTCGAGCAGGCCCGCGACAAGACGGGAACCGACCCCGTCATCACGCTCAAGCGCGCGCTCGACAACGTCAAGCCCGCCCTTGAGGTCCGCAGCCGCCGCGTGGGTGGTGCGACCTACCAGGTGCCCGTCGAGGTCCGTCCCGACCGGTCCACCACGCTGGCGCTGCGCTGGCTTGTGAGCTTCTCGCGGCAACGCCGGGAGAAGACCATGGTCGAGCGACTCGCCAATGAGCTTCTCGACGCCAGCAACGGCCTGGGGGCCTCCGTCAAACGACGCGAGGACACCCACAAGATGGCCGAGGCCAACCGAGCCTTCGCGCATTACCGCTGGTAGGAGCCGAAAAACGCGTCGGCTGGCAACGTGGCCGGGCGCAACCAGGACAGCGAACTGAGTAATCGAAAGTGGGAAGACTTCTGTGGCACAGAAGGACGTGCTGACCGACCTGACCAAGGTCCGCAACATCGGCATCATGGCGCACATCGACGCCGGCAAGACGACGACGACCGAGCGGATTCTCTACTACACCGGCATCAGCTACAAGATCGGTGAGGTCCACGACGGTGCAGCCACGATGGACTGGATGGAGCAGGAGCAGGAGCGGGGGATCACCATCACCTCCGCCGCCACCACCTGCTTCTGGAACGACAACCAGATCAACATCATCGACACCCCCGGGCACGTCGACTTCACCGTGGAGGTGGAACGTAGCCTGCGCGTGCTCGACGGTGCCGTTGCGGTCTTCGACGGCAAGGAAGGTGTCGAGCCGCAGTCCGAGCAGGTCTGGCGCCAAGCCGACAAGTACGACGTGCCGCGGATCTGCTTCGTCAACAAGATGGACAAGATCGGCGCCGACTTCTACTTCTCGGTGCGCACCATGGAGGAGCGCCTGGGCGCCAACGCCATCCCGATCCAGCTGCCGATCGGCTCGGAGGGGGACTTCTCCGGTGTCGTCGACCTCGTGGAGATGAAGGCCAAGGTGTGGAGCGCCGAGGCCAAGCTCGGTGAGAAGTACGACGTCGTCGAGATTCCCGCGGACATGGCCGACAAGGCCGACGAGTACCGCACCAAGCTGATCGAGGCGGTCGCCGAGACCGACGAGGCGCTGCTGGAGAAGTACCTCGCCGGCGAGGAACTGACGGTCGAGGAGATCAAGGGCGCCATTCGCAAGCTGACCATCAACTCGGAGGCCTACCCGGTACTGTGCGGCAGCGCCTTCAAGAACAAGGGTGTGCAGCCGATGCTGGATGCGGTCATCGACTACCTGCCCTCGCCGCTGGACGTGCCGCCGGCCGTCGGGCACGCGCCGGGCAAGGAAGGCGAGGAGATCACCCGCCGGCCGTCGACCGACGAGCCGTTCTCCGCGCTGGCGTTCAAGGTCGCCAGCCACCCGTTCTTCGGCAAATTGACCTACGTCCGTGTCTACTCGGGCACCGTCGAGTCCGGCAGCCAGGTCATCAACGCCACCAAGGGCAAGAAGGAGCGGCTGGGCAAGCTGTTCCAGATGCACTCCAACAAGGAGAACCCGGTCGAGCGGGCCAGCGCGGGGCACATCTACGCGGTGATCGGGCTCAAGGACACCACCACCGGTGACACGCTGTGCGACCCCAACGACCAGATCGTGTTGGAGTCGATGAGCTTCCCCGCCCCGGTGATCGAGGTGGCCATCGAGCCCAAGACCAAGAGCGACCAGGAGAAGCTGAGCCTGTCGATCCAGAAGCTCGCCGAGGAGGACCCCACCTTCAAGGTGCACCAGGATGCGGAGACCGGCCAGACCGTGATCGGCGGCATGGGCGAGCTGCACCTGGACATCCTGGTGGACCGGATGAAGCGCGAGTTCAAGGTCGAGGCCAACGTGGGCAAGCCGCAGGTCGCCTATAAGGAGACCATCAAGCGGACGGTCGACAAGGTCGAGTTCACCCACAAGAAGCAGACCGGCGGGTCGGGCCAGTTCGCCAAGGTGTTGATCAGCCTCGAACCGTTCCACGGCGAAGACGGTGCGACCTACGAATTCGAGAACAAGGTCACCGGTGGGCGCATCCCGCGTGAGTACATCCCGTCGGTGGACGCCGGAGCCCAGGACGCCATGCAGTACGGCGTGCTTGCGGGCTACCCGCTGGTCAACGTCAAGGTCACCCTGCTCGACGGCGCCTTCCACGAGGTCGACTCGTCGGAGATGGCGTTCAAGATCGCCGGTTCGCAGGCGCTGAAAAAGGCCGCCGCGCAAGCGCAGCCGGTGATCCTGGAGCCGATCATGGCCGTCGAGGTCACCACCCCGGAGGACTACATGGGTGACGTGATCGGCGACCTGAACTCCCGCCGTGGCCAGATCCAGGCCATGGAGGAGCGGAGCGGTTCTCGTGTCGTCAAGGCGCA
Source organism: Mycobacterium sp. TH-M116 (assembly GCF_057473685.1). NCBI lineage: Bacteria > Bacillati > Actinomycetota > Actinomycetes > Mycobacteriales > Mycobacteriaceae > Mycobacterium > Mycobacterium sp. TH-M116. The sequence goes on from NZ_JBYCLC010000352.1 coordinate 7,448, forward strand.
CGTGCCGCTGTCGGAGATGTTCGGCTATGTCGGCGACCTGCGGTCCAAGACGCAAGGTCGGGCGAACTACTCCATGGTGTTCGACTCGTACGCCGAAGTGCCGGCGAACGTGTCGAAGGAGATCATCGCGAAGGCGACGGGTCAGTGAGCGGAGTAAAGGCGACCGGTCAGTAAGGCTCGACGGGGAGTACCCTTGCCGGGTCACAGCAATGCCTTGGGCGCGGCACAACTGAAAACATCAACACTGCTTTAACGAGCACCAACAAGTCCAGGAGGACACAGAAGTGGCGAAGGCGAAGTTCGAGCGGACGAAGCCGCACGTCAACATCGGGACCATTGGTCACGTTGACCACGGCAAGACAACGCTGACCGCGGCGATCACCAAGGTGTTGCACGACAAGTACCCCAATTTGAACGAGTCGCGCGCATTCGACCAGATCGACAACGCGCCCGAGGAGCGTCAGCGCGGTATCACGATCAACATCTCCCATGTGGAGTACCAGACCGAGAAGCGCCACTACGCGCACGTCGACGCCCCGGGCCACGCCGACTACATCAAGAACATGATCACCGGCGCGGCCCAGATGGACGGCGCCATCCTGGTCGTCGCCGCGACCGACGGCCCGATGCCGCAGACCCGCGAGCACGTGCTGCTGGCCCGCCAGGTCGGTGTGCCCTACATCCTGGTCGCGCTGAACAAGGCCGACGCCGTGGATGACGAGGAGCTCCTCGAGCTCGTCGAGCTGGAGGTGCGCGAGCTGCTGGCCGCCCAGGACTTCGACGAGGACGCCCCGGTGGTCCGCGTGTCGGCGCTCAAGGCGCTGGAGGGCGACGCCAAGTGGGTCGAGTCCGTCGAGCAGCTCATGGACGCCGTCGACGAGTCGATCCCGGACCCGGTCCGCGACACGGAGAAGCCGTTCCTGATGCCCGTCGAGGACGTCTTCACCATCACCGGTCGTGGCACCGTGGTCACCGGCCGGGTGGAGCGCGGCGTGATCAACGTCAACGAAGAGGTCGAGATCGTCGGCATCAAGCCGACCAGCACCAAGACCACGGTCACCGGTGTGGAGATGTTCCGCAAGCTGCTCGACCAGGGCCAGGCCGGCGACAACGTCGGGCTGCTGCTGCGGGGTATCAAGCGCGAGGACGTCGAGCGCGGCCAGGTCGTGACCAAGCCCGGCACCACCACGCCGCACACCGAGTTCGAAGGCCAGGTCTACATCCTGTCCAAGGACGAGGGCGGCCGGCACACGCCGTTCTTCAACAACTACCGTCCGCAGTTCTACTTCCGCACCACCGACGTGACCGGTGTGGTGACGCTGCCGGAGGGCACCGAGATGGTGATGCCCGGTGACAACACCAACATCTCGGTGAAGCTGATCCAGCCCGTCGCCATGGACGAGGGTCTGAGGTTCGCGATCCGCGAGGGCGGTCGCACGGTCGGCGCCGGCCGGGTCGTCACGATCAACAAGTAGTTCGACAGCGTAGCGGCGCTCATCCGAAAGGGTGGGCGCCGCCGCGCGTTGCCCCGAACCCACGTCACGTGATCGATCGCTCGGGCCCGGCCGCGGACCGCGATCCGCGGGTCAACGAGAACACGTTTCAGTTTCGCTGCTAGCCTGGCTGCTGCGACAGGGCGGCGAAAGGGACGGGCGTGGGTGGATCACTGCAGGGCCGGGTGGCGTTCGTCACCGGCGCGGCGCGCGGCCAGGGCCGGTCGCACGCGGTGCGACTGGCCGCCCAGGGCGCCGACATCATCGCGCTCGACATCTGCGCGCCGGCGTCGCCCGGACTGACGTACCCGGCGGCCACGCGCGAAGACCTCGCCGAAACCGTCCGCCTGGTGGAGGCCGAGGGCCGCAAGGTGCTCGCCTGCGAGGCCGACATCCGCGACGATGCCGCGCTGCGACAGCTGGTCGCCGACGGTGTCGAACAGTTCGGCCGGCTCGACGTCCTGGTCGCCAACGCCGGCGTGCTGGGCTGGGGCCGGGTCTGGGAACTCACCGACGAGGAGTGGGACACGGTCATCGGCGTCAACCTGACCGGTACCTGGCGCACCCTGCGCGCCACGATCCCCGCGATGATCGAGGCCGGAAACGGTGGCTCGATCGTGGTCGTCAGCTCGGCGGCCGGCGTGAAGGCCACTCCGGGCAACGGGCACTATTCAGCGAGCAAGTTCGGGCTGACCGCACTGACCAACACGCTGGCGATCGAGCTGGGGGAGTACGGCATCCGCGTCAACTCCATCCACCCGTACTCGGTCGACACCCTGATGGTCGAGCCGGAAGCGATGATGCAGCTGTTCGCCAAGCACCCGGCCTTCCTGCCCAGCTATCCGCCAATGCCGCTGCAGCCCAAGGGCTTCATGGCACCCGAAGAGGTGTCTGATGTGGTGGTCTGGCTGGCCGGCGACGGCTCGGCCACGCTGTCGGGAACGCAGATCAACGTCGACAAGGGTGCATTGAAGCACTGATCGGCGATCGTGTATGAACTGCATGTGACCAGTGAGGGTTCTGAACCAGGCATCCTGATCGTCGGAGGGGGGCTCGCCGCGGCCCGTACGGCCGAGCAACTGCGCCGCTCGTCATACGCCGGGCCCATCACGATCGTCGGCGAGGAGGTGCATCTGCCCTACGACCGGCCTCCGCTGTCCAAGGAGGTGCTGCGCAAAGAGACCGACGACGTCGCTCTCAAGCCGCGTGAGTGGTACGACGAGAAGGACGTCACGCTGCGGCTGGGTTCGGTCGTCACCGGCCTGGACACCACCGCACAGACGGTGACGCTGGCCGACGGGAACACGCTGGGCTACGACGAACTCGTCATCGCCACCGGTCTGGTGCCGCGGCGCATCCCGGCGTTCGGAGACCTCGAAGGCATCCACGTGCTGCGCTCGTTCGACCAGAGTCTGGCGCTGCGCGAGCATGCATCGGCCGCGCGGCATGCGGTGGTCGTCGGGGCCGGCTTCATCGGGTGCGAGGTCGCGGCCAGCCTGCGCAGCCTCGGGGTGGACGTGGTGCTGGTCGAGCCGCAGCCCACGCCACTGGCCGCGGTGCTCGGGGAGCGGATCGGCGAACTTATCGCCCGGTTGCACCGGGACGAAGGAGTCGACGTGCGCGTCGGCGTGGGCGTCTCACAGGTGCGCGGGCAGGCGCACGTCGAGGCCGTGGTGCTCACCGACGGCGCCGAGCTGCCGGCCGACCTCGTTGTGGTCGGCATCGGGTCGCATCCGGCGACGGACTGGCTGGCCGGCAGCGGCGTGGAGGTCGACGGTGTCGACGGTGGCGTGCCCTGCGACCGGGCCGGCCGCGCCGGCGTGCCCCACGTGTGGGCTCTCGGCGACGTGGCGTCGTGGCGCGATGCGGCGGGACACCAAGCGCGCGTAGAA
>NZ_JBYCLC010000353.1:0-10088 GCF_057473685.1 Mycobacterium sp. TH-M116
CGAAGCCGATGATCGCGCCGGGGTATCCGCCGATGAGGTGGACGATCCAGTAGGTCACCGCGCCGACGAGCCCGGCCAGCGGGAGGGTGACCAGCCAGGCGACCACCATCCGGCCGGCCACGCCCCAGCGCACCTCGCCGCCCGGCTTGCCCAGCCCGCTGCCCAGCACCGAACCGGTACACACCTGCGTCGTCGACAGGGCGTAGCCGAAGTGCGTGGACATCAGGATCACCGCGGCCGAGGACGATTCGGCGGCCATGCCCTGCGGCGACTGGATCTCGACCAGACCTTTGCCCAGCGTGCGGATGATCCGCCAGCCGCCCAGGTAGGTGCCCGAGGCCATCGCGACGGCGCAGCACACGATGACCCACAGTGGCGGCATCGCGGCGCTGGCGCTGATCGACCCGTAGGAGATCAGCGCCAGGAAGATGATGCCCATCGTCTTCTGGGCGTCGCCGGTGCCGTGCGCCAGGGATACCAGTGAGGCCGAGCCCCACTGGCCGTAGCGGAACCCGGCCTCGGTGCGCTGGGCCCGGACACCGCGGGTGACCCGGTAGACCAGCCAGGTCGCGATCGCCCCGACGGCGATGGCCAGGATCGCGGCCACGACGGCCGGGATGAGCACCTTGGACACCACGCCCTTCCAGAGCACTCCGTGCCCGCCCACAGCGGCGATCGTGGCGCCGACGATGCCGCCGACCAGTGCGTGCGAGGAACTCGACGGGATGCCGAGCAACCAGGTCATCAGGTTCCAGACGATGCCGCCGACCAGGCCGGCGAACACCAGCTCCAGCGTCACGATGTGCCCGTCGATCAGACCCTTGGCGATCGTGGCGGCGACCGCCGTGGACATGAAGGCGCCCGCCAGGTTGAGCACCGCGGACAGCCCGACGGCCACTTTGGGCTTGAGCGCGCCGCTGGCGATCGAGGTCGCCATGGCGTTGCCGGTGTCGTGGAAGCCGTTCGTGAAATCGAAAGCGAGTGCCGTGATCACGACGATGATCAAGAGGAACAAATTTATGTTCACAGCGCCTGATTCTGGTGGTCGGGAGATTGCATTGTCGAATGCAGCAAGACCGCGAACGCGGATTTACCGTGAACCGTCGCCATAAGTTGCCTCGCAGTTAACCTGGCGTGGGCCCGCGTTCACCGCGGGTGTCGCGACGAAGGGGATGCTCAGGCGGGATCTCGACGAAGATCAGGGTGATGCCGTCCGGGTCGGTCACCTGCATCTCGTGCAGGCCCCACGGTTCTTCGCGGGCCTCGCGGGCAATCGCCACCCCGCGCCCCCGCAGCTCGGCCTGGGTCTGCGCGAGGTCGCGGACCTGAAGCCACAGGGCACCGGGAAACGGTCCTCGCGAATGGTCGGGGGAGCCGTAGCCGGCCAGTTCGAGCAGCGACTGCCCGGCGAAGAACACTGTGCCGCCCCCGTAGTCGCGGAAGATCGCCAGACCGATCTGATCCCGGTAGAAGCTCAGCGATCGCGCGTAGTCCACCGGCCGGAGCAGCATCCGGCTGGCCAGGATCTCCATGGCGTCGTGTCTATCAGCGTTGACCGGCCGGCTCAACTGTCGGCCGCGCGGTTGGGCTGGAGGCGCTGCCGTTGCATGAGCGCGTTCACCCAGCGGGGGCCGATGGTGTCGAGCGCTTTGGCCGCGATCGCCATCCGCGGCGCGATCCGCACCGGCCGGGTGCGCGCCGCGGTGATCATCCACTTGGCGGCCTCGGCCGACGACAGGGCGGGGACCCCCTGGTAGGCCTTCGTCGGGGCGATCATCGGCGTGGCCACCAGCGGGTAGTACAGGGTCGTCGAGTGCACTCCCTTTCGGCCCCACTCGGTCTCCACCACCCGGCTCACCATCGACAGCGCGGCCTTGGAGGCGTTGTACACCGCGAACAACGGGGAGGCCTCCGAGAGGACGCCCCACGTCGAGACGTTGATGACGTGGCCGTCGCCGCGCTCGAGCATCCCGGGAGCCAGCCCGCGGATGAGCCGCAGCGGCGCGTAGTAGTTGAGCACCATGGTCCGCTCGACGTCGTGCCAGCGCTCCAGCGACTCGGCCAGCGGCCGGCGAATGGACCGGGCGGCGTTGTTGACCAGGATGTCGACGCCGCCGAGGCGCTGCTCGACGTCGGCGACCAGTGCGTCGACAGCGTCCATGTCCGAGATGTCGCAGGGCATCGCCAGCGCGGTGCCTTTGGCGGCGGTGATCCGCTCGGCGACCGCGTCGAGCAGCTCGCGGCGACGGGCGGCCACGACGACGGTGGCTCCGAGGCGGGCGAACTGCTCGGCGGCGGCCTCCCCGATGCCCGAGGACGCCCCGGTGATCAGGATCCGCTTGCCGGCCAGGTCGATCGGTTTCATCGCGGGCCGGTTGACCAGCACCTGCGGCGAGGCGGGCGGCCGCATGGTCGCCAGCACCAGCTGGTCGGTGAAGCGGCGTAGCGGGCTTGTACTCATCGTGGGGAGTCTAGGCGGCACGGTGTCGGCGTCCGGTGGCCCGCTCAGAAGTACCTAGAAATACCGGGGGAACGGGCTCCAATCGGGCGGGCGCTTCTGCAGGAACGCGTCGCGGCCCTCGACAGCCTCGTCGGTCATGTACGCCAGCCGGGTGGCCTCCCCGGCGAACAGCTGCTGGCCGACCAGCCCGTCGTCGAGCAGGTTGAACGCGAACTTCAGCATGCGTTGCGCCTGCGGCGATTTGGCGTTGATCTCGGCCGCCCACTGTAGGGCCACGCGCTCCAGGTCGGCGTGGTCGACGACCTCGTTGACCGCGCCCATGTGGTGCATCTGCTCGGCGGTGTAGGCGCGGCCGAGGAAGAAGATCTCGCGGGCGAACTTCTGGCCCACCTGGCGGGCCAGGTACGCGCTGCCGTAGCCGCCGTCGAAGCTGCCTACGTCGGCGTCGGTCTGCTTGAACCGGGCGTGTTCGCGGCTGGCCAGGGTGAGGTCGCAGACCACGTGCAGGCTGTGACCCCCGCCGGCCGCCCACCCGTTGACCAGGCAGATGACCACCTTGGGCATGAACCGGATCAGCCGCTGCACCTCGAGGATGTGCAACCTGCCCGCGCGCGCCGCGTCGACGGTGTCCGCGGTGTCCCCGCTGGCGTACTGATAGCCGCTGCGGCCGCGGATGCGCTGGTCGCCGCCCGAGCAGAACGCCCAGCCGCCGTCCTTGGGCGAGGGGCCGTTGCCGGTCAGCAGCACCACGCCCACGTCGGGAGACATCCGGGCGTGGTCGAGCGCGCGGTACAGCTCGTCGACGGTGTGCGGCCGGAAGGCGTTGCGCACCTCGGGCCGGTTGAACGCCACCCGCACCGTGGCGTCGGTGACGTGGCGGTGGTAGGTGATGTCGGTCAGGTCGGCGAACCCGGCGTCGATTTCCGAGACGGGCCGCCACGCCTGCGCGTCGAACGGATTGTCACTCATAGCGGATCGAGCCGGAAGACGTCGCAGCGCCCGGCCGGCGCCGGCCGCGGGGCGACCCGGCTCTCCCCACCGAAGCTCAGCCCCAGCCGCGCCATCAGGATGAAGACCTTGTTCGCCGGCGTCAGCCACCGGGGCGGCTTGAGGGCTGCTGCACCTGCCATGCCTGACACAGTAGTCAGGCGTCTGGCGCCTCCAGGGTCTCGCCGTCGAGTGTCACACCAGAGTGACCTCGACCGTCGAGTGCCACGCTGGCGTGACGCTCGGCAAAGGTTCAGCCGACTGCGCGGCCGGCGCCGTCCCAGAACCGGGCCCGCACGGCCTTCTTGTCCGGCTTGCCCAGCGCGGTCACCGGCACCGACTCGACGACGATCACCTGCTTGGGTGACTGCACCGAACCCTTGCGCTCCTTGACCGCGGCCTGGATCTCGACCGTCACCCGCGCCACCGACTCCTCGTCGCAGGGATGGTCGGGCCGCAGCACGATCACCGCGGTGACGGCCTCGCCCCACTTCTCGTCCGGCGTGCCGATCACGCACACCTGCGCGACGGCAGGGTGCTCGGCGACGACGTCCTCGACCTCGCGCGGGAACACGTTGAACCCGCCGGTGACGATCATGTCCTTGACCCGGTCGACGATGAACCAGAAGCCGTCGGAGTCCTCGCGGGCCATGTCACCGGTGTGCAGCCAGCCGTCGGAGAACGTCTTGGCCGTCTCCTCCGGCAGGTTCCAGTAGCCGCCGGAAAGCAGCGGCCCGGACACGCAGATCTCGCCGACCTCGCCTTGGGGCACCGGGTTGCCCTCGGCGTCCAGCAGCGCGGTGCGGGCAAACAGCGTCGGCCGCCCGCACGAGGTGAGCCGCTTCTCGTCGTGGTCCTTCTTGGCCAGATACGAGATCACCATCGGGGCTTCGGACTGGCCGTAGTACTGGGCGAAGATCGGCCCGAAGCGGCGGATGGCCTCGGCCAGCCGCACCGGGTTCATCGCCGAGGCGCCGTAGTAGACCGTCTCCAGCGAGGACAGGTCGCGGGTGTGCGAGTCCGGGTGGTCCATCAGCGCGTAGATCATCGACGGCACCAGCATGGTCGCGGTGATCTGCTGCTCCTCGATCACCCGCAGCACCTCGGCCGGGTCGAACTTGGTCAGCACGACCAGCTCGCCGCCCTTGATGATCGTCGGCACGAAGAACGCCGCCCCGGCGTGCGACAGCGGGGTGCACATCAGGAAGCGCGGGTTTTCCGGCCACTCCCACTCGGCGAGCTGGATCGTGGTCATCGTGGTGATCGACTGCGCGGTGCCCAGCACACCCTTGGGCTTGCCGGTGGTGCCGCCGGTGTAGGCCATCCCGCCGATGTGGTCGGGCGGAAGGTCGACCGCCACCAACGGCTTCGCCGCATACTTCGCGGCCTCGGCCACCAGGTCCACCGCGGCATCGCCCAGCGACTCGGGGACCGGGCCGATGGTCAGGACCCGCTTGAGGGCGGGCACCTTCTCCAGCAGGCCCAGCGCTCGCTCGACGAACATCGGGGTGGGGTCGATGATCAGCGACGTCACGCCGGCGTCGCCCAGCACGTAGGCGTGGTCGTTCAGGGAGCCCAGCGGATGCAGTGCCACCCGCCGGTAACCCTGCGTCTGGCCGGCGCCGATGATCATCAGCACCTCGGGCCGGTTCAGCGACAGCAGCCCGACCGTCGCGCCGGTGCCCGCACCGAGCGCCTCGAACGCCTGAATGTACTGGCTGATGCGCTCGGCGAGCTGACCACCGGTCAGCGTGGTGTCGCCGAGATGCAGCACCGGCTTGTTCTTGTTGCGCTTGAGCGCACCGACGGTCAGGTGTCCGGAATGAATGGGATGGCGCAGCAGATCATCGCTCATGGGTCAAGACTAGAACGTGTTGCAATTCCGGTCGGCCACACCCTTACGGCACTACGATTCCTGCACATGGCGCACGCTGATCTGGTCTTCACCGGAACCGTACTGACCGTCGACGAGTCGCGGCCCACCGCCGAGGCGCTCGCCGTCGCCGACGGCCGCATCGTCGCCGTCGGGACCCGTGCCGAGGTGGCCGCGCTCGTCGGCGCCGGCACCGAGACCGTCGATGTCGGTGACGGCTGCGTCATGCCGGGATTCGTTGAGGCGCACGGTCATCCGCTGATGGAGGCACTGGCGCTGTCGGACCGGATCGTCGACATCCGGCCGGTGACGCTGCGCGACGCCGAGGACGTCGTGACCGCGGTGCGCCGCGAGACGGCCGCCAGGGGGGCGGCCGGCGCCTACCTGAGCGGGTGGGACCCCCTGCTGCAGCCCGGCCTGCCGCAGCCGACGCCGGCCTGGCTGGACGACGTGGCGCCGGACGGGCCGCTGGTCATCATCCACAACTCCGGACACCAGGCCTACTTCAACCATGCCGCCGCCGAGCGCGCCGGGCTCACCCGAGGCACCCCCGACCCGAAGGGCGCCCGCTACGGCCGCGGCCCCGACGGCGAACTCGACGGCAGCGCCGAGGAAATCGGCGCGGTGTTCCCGCTGCTGGGTGGGGCGATCGATCCCGGCAGCTACCCGGCGATGCTGCGCGCCGAATGCGCCCGGCTCAACCGCGCCGGGTTGACCACCTGCTCGGACATGGCGTTCGACCCGCAGTTCGCGCCGCTGCTCGAACAGGAGCACGACGCGCTGACGGTGCGGCTGCGCACCTACGAGATGTCCACCCCGCAGCTGTCCACCGCGGCGTCGCCCGGGCAGGGCGACGACATGGTGCGCCAGGTCGGCATCAAGATCTGGGTGGACGGCTCGCCGTGGATCGGCAACATCGCGCTGTCCTTCCCGTACCTGGACACCGCCGCCACGCGCCTGATCGGCGCCGCGGGTTCCTGCGGGCACGCCAACTACACCCGCGAGCAGCTGGCCGAGATCGTCGGCGCCTATTTCCCGCTGGGCTGGCAGATGGCCTGCCATGTGCACGGCGACGCCGGCGTGGACACCATTCTCGACGTGTACGAGGAAGCGCTGCAACGCAATCCGCGGCCCGATCACCGGCTGCGCCTGGAACACGTCGGCGCCATCCGGCCCGACCAACTCCGTCGCGCCGCCGGCCTCGGCGTCACCTGTAGCATCTTCGTCGACCAGATCCACTACTGGGGCGATGTGCTCGTCGACGGGTTGTTCGGCGAACAGCGCGGATCTCGTTGGATGCCTGCGGGTTCCGCGGTGGCGACCGGCATGCGGATCTCGCTGCACAACGACCCGCCGGTCACCCCCGAGGAGCCGCTGCGCAACATCAGCGTGGCCGTGACTCGCACCGCGCCGTCCGGGCGGGTGCTGGGGCCACAGGAGTGCCTCACCGTCGAGCAGGCGATCCGCGCGCAGACCATCGACGCCGCCTGGCAGCTGTTCGCCGACGACGTGACGGGCTCGATTGCGGTCGGCAAGTACGCCGACGTCGTGGTGCTGTCGGCCGACCCCCGCACGGTGCCGCCGGAGCGCATTGCCGACCTGGAGGTGCGCGCGACGTACCTGGCGGGCCGCCGGGTTTACGGCCGGTGAGGCCGGCGCTGGCAGACCTGCTGGACCGGCTGCATGTCGTCGCGCTGCCGATGCGGGTGCGGTTCCGCGGCATCACCACCCGCGAGGTCGCGCTGATCGAGGGCCCCGCGGGGTGGGGCGAGTTCGGGGCGTTTCTGGAGTACGAGCCCCCCGAGGCCGCGCACTGGCTCGCCTCGGCGATCGAGACCGCCTATCGCGAGCCGCCGCCGCCGCGGCGCGACCGCGTGCCGATCAACGCCACCGTGCCGGCCGTGCCCGCCGCGCAGGTGGGCGAGGTGCTGGCCCGTTTTCCCGGGGCGCGCACCGCCAAGGTCAAGGTCGCCGAGCCCGGGCAGACGCTAGGTGAGGATGTCGCACGGGTCAACGCCGTGCGCGAACTCGTCGCGACCGTGCGGGTGGACGCCAACGGCGGCTGGACCGTCGAGGAGGCCGCCGAGGCCGCCACCGCGCTGAGTGCCGACGGCCCGCTGGAGTACCTCGAACAACCCTGCGCCACGGTCGCCGAACTCGCCGCGCTGCGCCGGCGGATCGGCGTGCCGATCGCCGCCGACGAGAGCATCCGCAAGGCCGGCGACCCGCTGGCTGTGGTCCGGGCCGGCGCCGCCGACATCGCGGTGCTCAAAGTCGCCCCGCTGGGCGGGATTTCGGCCCTGCTGCGGATCGCCGCGCAGATCGACGTACCCGTCGTGATCTCCAGCGCGCTGGATTCGGCGGTGGGCATAAGCCACGGCCTGAGCGCCGCGGCGGCGCTGCCTGTCCTGCGCCACGCCTGCGGGCTGGGCACCGGCGGGCTGTTCGTCGAGGACGTGGCCGAGGTTGCCCCGCCGGTTGACGGTTTCCTGCCCGTCGCGGCGGTCACGCCGGAGCCGGCGCGGTTGCGGGCGCTGGCCGCGCCTGCCGAGCGGCGGCGCTGGTGGGTCGATCGGGTCGAGTCGTGTTACCCGCTGGTTAAGCAAATGTGCACGGCCTCAAAGGGATTCGTGCAGGATTGAACCACGCCTGATCCCGGCGACCAGGGTGCGGCACCGGCACCGCGCCGATCGTGGCCGACTCGGAGATCGAACGAGTGTGGCCAGGCCCGGTGCCCCGTGGGCGCGCGCAACACCGCTCACTGTGCTGCGTCGTCATCGCCATGGCGACCGGACCGCGTCGCCCAAGCCCTGGTGCTGTAGCGGTACGCGCTCGGGGCGTTGTCAAGAAACAGTGATCGTTGGTAACCGGGAATTTTCCAGTTTTTCTTACGAAACATCCCGCAGTAGTTGACATTTCATCTCAGCGAAACCTTCTGGACCGCCGTTGCCGGAACACTGCCCATGTCGAGGTTTTCGATCCGCCGTCGCGTGGCAGCGCACCAGGGGCGCGGCGTCTCTGCGGGTCACGTTTCGTGTCGGGGGGGATGCGTCATGTCGTTGATGGTTGTTGCGCCGGAGTGGTTGGCTGCGTCGGGGTCGGAGTTGACGGTGGGTGCGGCGCAGATCGAGGCGGCGTTGGCGCGGTATGGGGGGTCGATCGCGGATGTGCAGGCGGCGGCTCAGGATGAGGTGTCGGCGGCGGTGGCGCACTTGTTCGGGGCGCAGGGGGCGCAGTTCGGGTCGTTGACGGCGGCGGCGACGGAGTTTCATCAGCGGTTCGCGGCGGCGTTGAACGCTGGGTCGTCGGTGTATGCGGGGGCGGAGGCGGCCAACACCAACCCGCTGGGGGCGGTGGAAAAGGATGTGCTCTCGGCGATCAACTATCCGACCAGTTTTCTTTTGGACAGGCCCCTGATCGGTAATGGCTATAACGGGGTCAACGGTACTGGTGAGGCTGGTGGTGCCGGGGGGATCCTGTGGGGCGATGGGGGTAATGGGGGATCGGGGGCGGCCGGTGAGGCTGGGGGTGCTGGCGGGGCGGCGGGGTTGTTCGGGTTTGGTGGGGCCGGTGGTGCCGGCGGTGTGGCCGTTGGTGGTGGTGTTGCCGGTGCTGGGGGTGCCGGGGGTACGGGTGGGTTGATTTTCGGCAACGGCGGTGCCGGGGGTGTCGGCGGTGATGGCGGGGCTGCCGGGATGGCCGGGGTTGGTGGTGCTGGTGGTCGTGCGTGGCTGCTTGGTAGCGGGGGCACCGGGGGTGCGGGTAGCGACGGCGCGCTGGGTAATACGGCGTCGTCGCTGACGGTCAACGGCGGGGCTGGAGGTAACGGCGGGGCCGGGGGCGCCGGCGGGTTTTTCTTCGGGGCCGGGGGCCTCGGTGGTAACGGTGGCAACGGCGGTGACGGGGGCGTCGGGCAGGCCGGGGTGGCCGGGGTGGACAGCGGGGTCGGCGGGGCCGGAGGTGACGGTGGGGCCGCCGGTGACGGTGGGGTCGGGGGGAGTGGCGGATTCCTGTTCGGCCACGGAGGTTCAGGTGGTAACGCCGGAATGGCGGGTAGCGGTGGGGCCGGTGGCGCCGGTGCCACCGGTGCGCCGGGCGCCTTCGCTGCCGGCGGGACCGGCAATGGTGGCGCTGGCGGTGACGGCGGGGCTGGCGGGATTGGTGGGCATGGTGGTGATGGTGGCGCCGGTGGTGGTGGCGGATATTTCGGGGCATCTGGTGGGTTGGGCAACGCCGGCAGCGGCGGCAACGGTGGCGCTGCCGGGGCCGGGGGCGACGGCGGGAACGGGGCAGCTGGCACCGCCGCGCACCCTGACGGTGGTGCGGGCGGTCACGGCGGGAACGCTGGTGCCGCAGGAATCGGCGGTGCGCCCGGGACCGGCTTGAACACCGGATCTGACGGGCTCCACGGGGCCGGTGATGTCGCTGGCGGTGATGGTGGGGCTGGTGGCGCCGGCTACAGCCCGACCACCGCGGGTGCCAGCGGTGGTGACGGCGGTAATGGTGGGGCGGCCGGGACTTACGGGGTCGGTGGTGCCGGCGGGGCCGGTGGTGACGGCGCGGCTGGGGCGACGCCGACCACGGCGGGCACGGTGGGTCAGACCGGTGGTTCGGGCGGTGCCGGTGGTGTCGGTGGTGCAGGTGGCACGCTGGCTGGTGATGGCGGGGCTGGTGGTGCCGGGGGTAATGCGGGTGCCGGCGGGAACGGCATCGCGGGCGCGCCCGGGGTGGCCGGGATCGACAACGGCGCCGGCAGTGCCGGCGGTA
>NZ_JBYCLC010000354.1:0-8262 GCF_057473685.1 Mycobacterium sp. TH-M116
GCGATCGTCAACGACCGCACGTGGGACGACTACTCGGTGGGGCGCGACTGTGTGCAGGCCCATCTGGCGGCGCTGGACCTCGTCTACACCGGCGTGATCGAGGATCTGCGCAAGGCGATCGACGAGACCGGGGAACTCGATCCCGTCACCCAGGACATGTTGATCGGCCACGCCGCGTCGCTGGAGAAGTTCCAATGGTTCGTGCGGGCGCATTTGGAGAGTGCGGGCGGCACGCTGACGCACGAGGGTTCTTCGAGCGAGCGCGACGCCGCCCGCAGCGCCCGCGGCTGACGCGGCGCCGACGGTCAGGATCCGTTGTGGGACGCGGCAACCGAATCGCGCCCGGGTGCGTCGTTGGTCGGTACGAGGATGTTGACCCGGTCTCCGGGCTCCAGTGCGACGGCGACGTCGGCGTCCATCAGCTGGCGCTGGTGGACGACCGACACCGGGTAATGCCCAGGCGGCCAGTCCAGTTCGCCCAGGTTGCGCCCGACCGCGGCCGAGTTCGGACCCAGCGTGTACTCGACGATGCTATATCCGGACAGCTGGCTGCGCGGATCATGTTCGGCCGTAATCGCTTTCGGGTCGGCCCATTCGGCGGCCTGATGGCTGGCCGCGATGTCGGGATAGGAAGCGGCCAGGTGTGTCGCCACCGCGCGCAGCACGTCCTGGTTGGTCAGCCAGCCCTGGACGCGCCGCTCGTCGGTGTCGATGACCGGCAGCCCGTCGCGGCCGTAGAGGACCAGCTGCCGCAACGCTTGGGCCAGGCTGTCGTTGGCGAACAGTGCCTGCGGATGGCGCACGCGGGTGACCGGCCCCAGCCCTGACGTCCAGTCCTGATCGTCGAGGTGTGTTCCGCCCAGGTCCAGGGGAACGGTGAACGGGTGCATGGCGTCTGCGGCGGTCAGGTGGGCGAACGCGTGGGTGGGCGTCGGACGGTCGATGTCGATGCCGCGGCGCAGCAGCTTGGTGGTGTAAATGGTGCCGTAGGACAGCGTCCGCGACACCGTCGTGCCGACGGCCACGGCCAGCATGACCGGCAGGGTCAGCGTGAAGTCGCCGGTCATCTCCACGGTGCTGGCCAGCGCGGTCAGCGGGGCTCGCGCGGCCGAGGCGAACACTGCGCCCATGCCGACGATCGCGTAGAGCGCGGGGTTGCCGGCCGCCGGGCCGATCAGCTGGTGGACGACCATGCCGAACGCCATGCCGGAGGTTGCCCCGATGAACAGCGAAGGCGCGAAAACCCCGCCCGAGCCGCCGATGCCGATCGTCAGCCCGCACGCCACCATCTTGCCCGCTGCCAGGATCATCAGGAACCACAGCGTGTAGTGGCCGGCGAAGGCCGCGTACATGACGGGATAGCCCACCCCGTACAGCTGCGGCACGGCGAGCAACAGGAGCCCGAGCACGATCCCTCCGACCGCGGGCCGCGCCCAGTCAGGCCGCTGGCCCCACACCCGGTCGCACAAATCCTCGGTCTTGTACAGCACGTCCTTGAAGACGATCCCGATCAGCCCGGCGATCGCCGCGAGCGCCGCGATCAACAGGTAGTTGGCGATGTGGTCGAGCCCGATGCCGGCGGGTAGCCGGGTCAAAAACGGTGCGGCGCCGAAGAAGACGCGGGCGATGACGTCGGCGACCATCGACGAGAGCATGATCGTGAAGATCGCCTCGACCGAGAGTTCCCGCAGGATCAGCTCGACGGCGAAGAACACCCCGGTGATGGGGGCGTTGAAGGTCGCCGAGATCCCGCCGGCGGCGCCGCAGGCCACCAGCACCCGCAGCCGGTTCTCCGGCATCCGGACCCACTGGCCCATGCTCGACGCCAGGGCCGCGCCGATCTGCACGATCGGCCCCTCCCGGCCGACCGAGCCGCCCGAGCCGATGCACAGCGCCGACGCGAGCGCCTTGACCACCGTCACCTGTGGGCGGATCCGGCCGCCGTTCTCGGCCACGGCGATCATGACTTCGGGCACTCCGTGGCCTCGGGCCTCGCGGGCGAAGCGGGCGATCAGCGGACCGTACAGCAGTCCGCCGAGCACGGGGACGGCGACGAAGAACCCGACCCCCAGCCACGGCAGGTGGTCGCTGCCCACCCAGCCCTGCTGGCCGAACTCGTCATGCCCGGTCGCCAGCCAGGTGAAGCCGAAGATCAGGTACCGAAACCCCACCGCGCCGATCCCGGCGGCCATCCCCACCGCGACCGCGATGCAGAACAATCCGAGGCGGCTTGCGCGCAGCCAGCCGGCGAACCGCCCCGCCGCGTGGGAGAGAATGCGCGGGCCCCGCGCGGAATCGGCGGCCGTCTTGCCCTGCGCCATTCGCCGCCACCCTCTCTGTCGTGGGCCTTGCGCCATTCGACCATCACCGAGCAGGCGCGTCACCAAGATCATCCGCTCCAGCAACTGTTGCACTATAAATCGGTCACGCCGCACCACACTGCGGCGCAGCTCACACCCTGGGCCGCGGAGCCGCGGCGTCGAAAGGGAGGGGTTCCCGGTCGTCCGGGCGTTCGCCGGCGTCGGCGCCGCCGACGGTGGGCCGCCGCCAGGGCAGTGACATCGCGCACAAGCGCATAGCTTGCCTAACTTATTCGCGTATGCTCGACGGGTCATGACTGAACTCGACGACTACTCCTCCGCAGGGTCCTCGTCGGAACCCGCGCCGCCCACGTCGCGACGGACCGCGGGCGACTCCTGGACAATCACCGAACTCGTCGGGGCGACCGCATTGGGGGTCGCCGCCTCCCGGGCGGTGGAAACCGCCGGACCCGATCCGCTGATCCGCGACGAATTCGCCCCACTGCTGGTGTCGTCGGCGGGCCCGGCCTGGGCCCGGCTGGCCGACCCCGATTTGACCTGGCTCGACGGTGACGAACACGGGCGGCGAGTGCACCGCCTCGGCGTCGACTACCAGGCGGTGCGCACCCACTTCTTCGACGAGTACTTCGCCCTCGCCGCCGGCGCCGGTCTGCGGCAGGTGGTGATCTTGGCGGCCGGGCTGGACTCGCGGGCCTACCGGCTGGACTGGTCCGCCGACACCACGGTCTACGAGATCGACCAGCCCAAGGTGCTCGAGTACAAGAGCGGAATCCTGGCGTCGCACGGCGCCGCTCCCACCGCCCGGCGGCGCCCCGTTCCGGTGGATCTGCGCGACGACTGGCCGGCGGCGCTGCGGGAGGCGGGCTTCGACTCGAGCCGTCCGACCGCGTGGCTCGCCGAGGGCCTGCTCCCGTATCTGCCCAGCGACGCCCAGGACCGGCTCTTCGAGATGGTCACCGCGCTCAGCGCGCCGGGCAGCCGGATCGCCGTCGAGGCGTTCGGCCTCAATTCGCGCGCCAACACGCAGCGGTGGCTGCGCATGCGCGAGCGCCTCGGTCTCGACGTCAACGTGCAGGCGCTGACCTACCACGAGCCCGACCGTTCCGACACCGTCGAGTGGCTGACCGGGCACGGCTGGGCGGTGGACGCGGTCAACAACCGCGACGAGATGGCCCGGCTGGGCCGACCGGTACCCGAAGACCTTGCCGAGGAGGCCGTCAGCAGCACGCTGCTGCGCGCACGCCTCGGCGCGCCGTCCGACTGAACGTCAAACCCGCCAAGAACGCCAAGCAGAGGAACGCCGCATGAGCTCACTACGCACCAACGACGACACCTGGGATATCAAGACCAGCGTCGGCTCCACCGCGGTAATGGTGGCCGCGGCGCGGGCCGTCGAGACCGAGCGGCCCGACGCGCTGATCTGCGACCCGTACGCCAAGTTGCTGGTCGGCAATTCCGGCGCGAACGTGCTCTGGGAGAAGATGCTCGACCCGGCCGTCGTGGCCAAGGTCGAGGCGATCGATGCCGACTCGGCCGCCCACCTGCACCACATGCGCAGCTACCAGGCGGTGCGGACGCACTTTTTCGATGCGTACTTCGCCGAGGCGATGGCGGCCGGGATCCGGCAGGTCGTCATCCTGGCCTCGGGACTGGACTCGCGTGCCTACCGGCTGGACTGGCCGGCAGGGACGACGGTCTACGAGATCGACCAGCCCCAGGTGCTGGACTTCAAGTCCACGACGCTGGCCGACAACGGCGTCACGCCGTCGGCCGACCGCCGGGAGGTCGCCATCGACTTGCGCCAGGACTGGCCGGCCGCGCTGCGCGAGGCGGGCTTCGACCCCGCGGCGCCGGCCGCGTGGCTGGCCGAGGGGCTGCTGATGTACCTGCCGGCCGACGCCCAGGACCGGCTGTTCGCGCAGGTCAGCGAGCTCAGCGCGCCCGGCAGCCGAGTGTCCGCCGAAACCGCGCCCGTCCACGCCGAGGAGCGGCGTCAGCAGATGCGTGCGAGGTTCAAGAAGGTGGCCGACGAGATCGGGCTGGAAGAGACGATCGACGTCGGGGAACTGATGTACCGCGACGAGGACCGCGCCCATGTCGCCGACTGGCTCAACGAGCACGGCTGGCGGGCCCGGTCGCAAGCCGCCGTCGACGAGATGCGCCGACTGAACCGCTGGATCGCGGGCGTCCCGTTCGCCGACGACAAGGGTGCGTTCTCCGACTTCGTGACCGCGGAGCGTGTGTAGCGTCTCGCACCGGGACGCCCGGCAGGCGTTTCAGATCCTTCCTATTGCTCTCCCAACCGGATGGTTAGGATCGCGGGTATCACCGATGAGCGGCCCCGCGCGACCTCGCGGCTCCTTCGCTCAGGAAGGACAACGATGACCACCGAATCGGTTGCACCGAAGACACCCGCATCCACGAACGGGGGCCCATCCGCCGCGCCCGTCGACGTCGCCGCAACGGTCGACCGGCTCCGCAAGACCTTCGCCACCGGGCGCACCCGCGACATCGCGTGGCGCAAAAGCCAACTGCTGGCGCTGCAGAAGCTGATGGAGGAGAACGAGGCCGCCCTCGCCGCGGCGCTCGCCGACGACCTGGACCGCAACCCGTTCGAGGCCTACATCGCCGATATCGCGACGACGGCGGGCGAGGCGAAGTTCGCGGCCAAGAACCTGCGGCGCTGGACGCGCCGCAAGCACGTGCTGCTCGAGATGCCGCAGCTGCCGGGCCGCGGCTGGGTCGAGTACGAGCCGTTCGGCACCGTGCTGATCATCGGCGCCTGGAACTACCCGTTCTACCTGACGCTGGGTCCCGCGGTCGGGGCGATCGCGGCGGGCAACGCCGTCATCCTCAAACCGTCCGAGATGGCCGCCGCGTCCTCGCACCTGATGGCCGAGCTGGTGCCGCGCTACCTCGACCGCGACGCCGTCGCGGTCGTCGAGGGCGACGGCTCGGTGAGTCAGGCGCTGATCGCGCAGGGCCTGGACCGGGTGATGTTCACCGGCGGCACCGAGATCGGCCGCAAGGTCTACGAAGGGGCGGCGCCCCACCTGACACCGGTCACCCTGGAGCTGGGCGGCAAGAGCCCGGTGATCGTCGCCGCCGACGCCGACATCGACGTCGCCGCCAAGCGGATCGCCTGGATGAAGCTGCTCAACGCCGGGCAGACGTGCGTGGCGCCCGACTACGTGCTGGCCGACGTGAAGATCCGCGACGAGCTGGTGGACAAGATCGGCGCGGCCATCACGAAGTTCCGGTCCAAGGAGTCTGCCCCCGGAATGAAGATCGTCAACCAGCGCCAGTTCGACCGGCTCAAGGGCTACCTGTCCGGCAAGGACGGCAGGGTCACCGTCGGCGGTGACTGCGACGCCTCGACCCTGCGCATCCAGCCGACGGTGGTGGTCGACCCCGACTTGGACGGGCCGCTGATGTGCAACGAGATCTTCGGGCCCATCCTTCCGGTCGTCACCGCCCAAAACTTGGACGACGCAATACGTTTCGTGAATGCGCGGCCCAAGCCGCTGGCCGCCTACCTGTTCACCAAGTCGCGGGCCACCCGGGAGCGGGTGATCAAGGAGGTGCCGGCGGGCGGCATGCTGGTCAACCACCTGGCTTTCCAGGTGTCGACGGCCAAACTGCCCTTCGGCGGGGTCGGCACCTCGGGGATGGGCGCCTACCACGGCCGCTTCGGGTTCGAGGAGTTCAGCCACCGCAAGTCGGTGCTGACCAAGCCCACTCGGCCCGACCTGTCCCGGTTCATCTACCCGCCCTACACCGAACGGGCGTTCAAGATGGCCCGAAAGTTGTTCTGACATTGACGTTTTAGCCCCTCTCAACCACTCGAAAGGAACCTGATGCCCGGAGTGCAGGATCGCGTCGTCATCGTCACCGGAGCGGGCGGAGGTCTCGGGCGCGAATACGCCCTCACCCTCGCCAAGGAGGGCGCCAGCGTCGTGGTCAACGACCTCGGCGGAGCACGCGACGGCACGGGCGCCGGGTCCGCGATGGCCGACCAGGTCGTCGACGAGATCCGCGCGGCGGGGGGCCGGGCGGTGGCCAACTACGACAGCGTCGCAGACTCCGCCGGCGCGGCCAACATCATCAAGACCGCGATCGACGAGTTCGGCGCCGTGCACGGTGTGGTGAGTAACGCCGGGATCCTGCGCGACGGCACGTTCCACAAGATGACGTTCGAGAACTGGGACGCCGTGCTCAAAGTCCACCTCTACGGCGGGTACAACGTGCTGCGCGCCGCATGGCCGCATTTTCGTGAGCAGAGCTATGGGCGGGTCGTCGTCGCCACCTCGACCAGCGGGCTGTTCGGCAACTTCGGCCAGGCGAACTACGGCGCGGCCAAACTCGGCCTGGTCGGCATGATCAACACGCTGGCCCAGGAAGGGGCCAAGTACAACATCCACACCAACGCGGTGGCGCCGATCGCAGCCACCCGCATGACCGAGGACATCATGCCCAAGGAGGTGCTGGAGAAGCTCACGCCCGAGTACGTCGCACCGGTGGTGGCCTACCTGTGCACCGAGGAGTGCGCGGACACCGCTTCGGTGTTCATCGTCGGCGGCGGCAAGGTGCAGCGGGTGGCGCTGTTCGGCAACGAGGGCGCCAGCTTCGACAACCCCCCGTCGGTGCAGGACGTCGCCGCCCACTGGGGTGAGATCACCGACCTGTCGGCGGCGAAAAAGGCAGAGTTCAAGCTTTAGCGGCCGTAGGGGCCTGGGGCCGTGAAGGCCTGTGTCGTCCAGCGCTTGTCGGGTCCGTCCGGTATCGCCTACACCGATATCGACGAGCTCGCCGAGGATCCTGACCACGTCATCATCGACGTGCGGGCGGCCGGGGTGTGCTTTCCGGATCTGCTGCTGAGCAAGGGCGAATACCAGCTGAAGTTGCCGCCTCCGTTCGTCCCGGGGATGGAAGCCGCCGGTGTCGTGCATTCGGCGCCGGCGGGTTCGGGTTTCACAGTGGGTGAACGGGTTTCGGCGTTCGGCATCCTGGGTGCCTACGCGGAGCAGGTCGCCGTTCCGGTGCCCAACGTGATGCGCAGCCCCGCCGAACTCGACGACGCCGAGGCGGTGTCGCTGTTGGTGAACTACAACACGATGTATTTCGCGCTGGCGCGCCGCGCCGCAATGCGGCCGGGTGACACGGTGCTGGTGCTCGGCGCGGCCGGCGGGGTGGGGACGGCGGCGATCCAGGTGGCCCGGGCGATGGGCGCGAAGAAGGTGCTGGCGGTGTTGCACCGCACGGCAGCAACCGACTACGTCTCCTCGCTGGGCGCCGACCTGGTACTGCCCCTGTCCGGCGACTGGGCCGCCGAGGTGCGCGCGTACACCGGCGGCCGGGGCGTGGACATCGTGGTGGACCCCATCGGTGGCCCGGCCTTCGACGACGCGGTGCGTGTGCTGGCCATCGACGGCAAGCTGCTGGTCATCGGTTTCGCCGCGGGCAGCATCCCCACCGTCAAGGTGAACCGGTTGCTGCTGCGCAACGTCAGCATCGTCGGGGTGGCGTGGGGCGAGTACCTCAACAAGATGCCCGGCTCTGCGGCGCTGTTCTCCTGGGGGCTTGAGCAGCTCGTCCGTCTGGGTCTGAAACCGCCCTCGCCGCAACGGTATCCGCTTTCAGAGGCGCAGGCGGCACTGAAGTGTTTGGCCGACGGGGGGGTGCTGGGCAAGGTGGTGTTGGAGCCGTAGGCTGCGGGGCGCAGCGTTGGCGCCCTCGTCGGCCAGACGCCGAGATTGCCGCGCGGGCTGTGCTTTTGGCGCTTGGCGCGACCATGACGGCAACCTCGTCGCCAGTGCGGGGGTTGTGGTGGCCGCGGCGTGGATCGGCGGCCGGGGGTTGTCGGTGCCCACTGCTTTGATGGGGTCATGTGCTTGACCGCTTCGGTGACCGCGTCGTTGGGATCGGGGGCGATTCCCCCGAA
>NZ_JBYCLC010000355.1:0-4247 GCF_057473685.1 Mycobacterium sp. TH-M116
CCGGCCACGCCGACATCGTGGCTTTTCCATAGCCGGACGAAGTCGCTGCTCACTTTCGAAAGTTCGAGGATTATTTCGGCCACATCTGGCTCATCAACATCTACGCCTACGGTACGGTGCACCGTGGCGACGACGGTTTTGGCGTAGGATTCCCAATTCACCCAGAAGTTTTTCGCCTCGGGATCCAGAAAAAGTATGCGCAGGATATTTCCAGTGATCTTGAATTTGCTGAAGAGCAGCGACGCGTGCGGGTTTTCGGCCAGCACGTCGCATCGGCGGTTGACGATGTAGGCCGGACCGAGCGTCCACGCCTCCATGAGTAGAAGGAGATACTCGACGGGACCTTGTTGCGAACCGAGCTCTTGCCGGCATCGGTGTTGCGGGATCGCGAGGTCGTACAGATAGCCCGCCTCGTCGGGAGACAGACTCAGCGCAATCACCAAGGCTTCCAACACCTGAACCGAAGGATGCTTTTCTCGTCCCTGCTCCAACCGCGCGTAGTAGTCGGGACTTATCCCCGCCCGCGCGGCCACCTCCTCGCGGCGCAACCCGGGCGTGCGCCGCCGCCTGCGCGACTCGCCATCGCACCCGGGCCGGAGCGTTGTCGCCTCGCGGCGCGCACGAAGAAATTCTCCCAGTGTCGTCGCCACGAGAAGATGGTAACCAGCGCGTTATCCTGGTTGTCAAATTCCTAGGTTAAGCTCGCTCTGTCTGCGACCGGCAGTCCCCAGCGACAATATGCAGTCGTGGCAGCACCGGACCGTTCGCTCGCTGGGCGGTTCTTCGCGCCATGCGCAGATTGGGATTTCGACAATCGATCCACGTTCCTCCAGCCGTGTGGAAATTTTGGCCAGGGAATCGTCCAGCGCCCCGATTGCGTTCCCTCGTGATTTGCATTCTGTATTGCTTGCTGACAGTGGCACGCCTGGGGATTGGCGGCGCCTTCCAGCAGAGATCTGACTCGTCGCGGCCATGCGGCGATATGGCCTCATGTTGATCTGGCTAGATGGAACGCGAGTGAAAGGGCGGTGCGATGTTGTTGGGCGTCCTCAAGCGCATATGGATTCCGCTGGTGATCGTCGTGGTCGTGTCCGTCGGGGGATTTGTGGCCTACCGGTTACAGGGAATCTTCGGCTCGCACCGTCTGTCCGAAGCCGGCCCGGTCGAACAGATTGTGCCGATCAACGTCAAGAACGTCACTTATGAGGTCACCGGCCCCCCGGGCACTGCCGGAGTTGTCAATTATCTGGACGCGGACGCACAACCGCAGCAGGCCAATTTCACCACGCTCCCATGGTCGTACACGGTGACCACAACCCTGCCCGGGGTGTTCACCAACGTGGTGGCCCAGGGTGACAGCGACACAATCGGTTGCCGGATTGTCGTGAACGGCATCGTGAGAGATCAACAATCCGCACACGGCCTCAACGCTCAGGTTTTCTGCCTGGACAAGGCCGCATGAACGGCGGTAACGGCGAACGGCCTTTTATCGCCCGGGCGATCCGTCGGCTGGCGGTGCCGATCGTCGTGGGCTGGCTGGCTTTGACGGTCGCCGTCACCGTCCTCGTACCGCGGCTGGACGTGGTCGAACGGGAAAACTCGGTGGGGTTGTTGCCCAAGGATGCGCCGTCGCTGATCGCGATGAAGCAAATGGGCAAGGTATTTCATGAGTTTGATTCCGACAGCGTCGCCATGGTGGTGCTGGTGGGCGACCAGCCGCTGGGCGATGCAGCGCGCCGCTTCTACGACGATCTGGTACGCCAACTCGAGCGTGACACCACGCATGTGGAGAAGGTGCAGAACTACTGGGGCGAATTGGTCACGGCCGGGGGTGAACAGAGCGCCGACAGCAAAGCCGCTTACGTGCAACTCAACCTTGCTGGCGACCAAGGCTCGACGAGGGCGGACGAGTCGGTGCATTCCGTGGAAGACATCGTGGCGCACTCACATCCGCCGGCGGGAGTCAAGGCGTATGTCACAGGTCAGGCGCCGTTGACCACCGACACCACGGAAGCCGGCGACAGGGGTCTGGCGAAACGGACGGCGATAACGATCGGCGTGGCGACGCTCATGTTGCTGATCGTTTATCGCTCGATTGTCACCGTGCTGATCGTGTTGGCCGTGATCTTCATCGAATTGGCCTCGGCGCGCGGAGTCGTCGCCTACATCGGCAGCTTTCACCTGATCGGCTTCACGACCTTCGCGGTCAGTCTGCTCATGTCGCTGGCAATCGCCGCGGGCACGGATTACGCAATATTTTTTCTCGGCCGCTATCACGAGGCCCGCCAACGCGGCGAGGACCGCGAGACGGCTTTTTATACGACACATCGTGGCGTAGTCCACGTCGTTTTGGGCTCAGGGTTGACCGTTGCCGGCGCCATGCTCTGTCTGCGGTTGGTGCGGCTGCCCTATCTCAATACTTTGGCGGTTCCGTGCGCAGTGGCGTTGTTCGTGGTGATCGCGGCCTCGGTGACGTTGGTTCCCGCTCTGATCGTCATCGGCGGGCGTTTCGGTCTGCTCGACGCCAAGCGAAAAATGAATATCCACGGCTGGCGGCGCCTGGCGACGGCGACCGTCCGCTGGCCCGTGCCGATCCTGGCCAGCGCTGTGGTCGTCTCGATTGTGGGTGGGGTGACGCTGCCGGGATACCGCACCAACTACGACGACCGTTACTACGTACCGGCGAGCCTGGTGTCCAATGTCGGCGACCAGGCTGCCACTCAGCATTTCACCCACGCCAGGCTGAATCCCGATCTTTTGCTGGTCGAAGCCGATCACGACCTGCGCAATCCGGCGGACATGCTCGACTTGGACAGGATCGCCCAACAGATCTTCCGGGTGCCGGGCATCGCGCGGGTGCAAAGCATCACCCGTCCACTGGGATACAACATCGAGCACGGAACGATACCGTTCGCGATCAGCATGCAGCCGGTTCCCATTCGGGAGAACCTGCGATATCTGAAAGATCGTCTCGACGACATTCTCAAGCTCAGCCGCGACGACCTCGGTATGCAGATCGCGACTTTAGAGCACCAGTACACGGTGCAACAAGAGCTAACCGATTCGATAAGCGACAGTGCGCGCGTCACAGCTGACACGGCTGCTATTACGGATCATATACGTGATCGCATCGCAGATTTCGACGATTTCTGGCGGCCGATCCGCAGCTATTTCTACTGGGAAAAGCATTGCTTTGACATCCCCATGTGCTGGTCTTTACGCTCCATCTTCGACGCGTTGGATGGTTTCGACAAACTCGCCGCGAACTTTCGTGCTCTCGCCAAAGATCTCCAAGACAGCGCTGATGCGTCCCGTAAGTTGGTCGCGTTGATCCCGCCGTTGATCGCCGTCGCGAAGTCGATGCAGACCACGTTCCTCACCCTTCACAGCAGCTTCTCGGGCCTGGTCACTCAGATGGACCGCATGACCGACACCAGCACACTCATGGGCAAATTTTTCGACAAGGCCAAAATCGACGGCTTCTTCTACATTCCGCCAGAGGTATTCGACAGTCCGGATTTTCAGACAGGCCTCAGACTGCTGGTCTCGCCTGACGGCAAGTCCACCAGAATGATCATCACGCACGACATCGACCCAGCGAGCCCCGACGCAATTTCACATGTCGACGCAGAACTCAAAGCCGCGCGCGAGGCGGTGAAAGAAACGCCGTTGGCCAGCGCTAAATTATATCTTGGCGGCACAGCCGCGGCGTACAAAGATATTGAGGAGTCCACTAAATACGACGTGATGACCGAGGCGATGGCCGCGCTGATCCTGATATTCATCGTCATGCTGATCATCACACGCGCGCTGGTCGCCTCCATGGTGATTGTCGGCACCGTGGTGCTGTCGCTGGCGACGGGCTTCGGGCTGTCCGTGCTGATCTGGCAGCACCTCCTCGGCCTGGAATTGCACTGGATTGTGCTGCCGTTCTCTGTCACGATCCTGCTGGCCGTGGGATCCGACTACAACCTGTTGCTGGTCTCGCGGTTCAAGGAAGAAATCGGCGCAGGCATCAAGACGGGCATCATCCGCTCCGTGGGCGGCACCGGCGGCGTGGTGACCGCAGCCGGCCTGGTGTTCGCCTTCACCATGGCCTCGCTGGGGGTCAATGAGCTGTACACGCTCAAGCAGGGCGGCACCACCATCGGCCTGGGCCTGCTCGTCGACACGCTGATCGTGCGCTCGCTGATGATCCCGTCCATCGCTACCCTGCTCGGGCGCTGGTTCTGGTGGCCGTTACGGGT
>NZ_JBYCLC010000356.1:0-21651 GCF_057473685.1 Mycobacterium sp. TH-M116
TGGCAGAACGAGAAGAACGCGATCGATGTGGTCCGCGACCTCAAGGAGCAGCTGGAATCGCTGCGCGGGGAGTCCGAGCGCGCCGAGCGCGACGGCGACCTGGCCAAGGCCGCCGAGCTGCGATACGGGCGCATCCCCGAGGTGGAGAAGAAGCTCGACGCCGCGCTGCCGCACGCCGAGGCCCGCGACAACGTGATGCTCAAGGAGGAGGTCGGGCCCGACGATATCGCCGACGTGGTGTCGGCGTGGACCGGCATTCCCGCCGGCCGCATGCTCGAGGGCGAGACCGCCAAGCTGCTGCGCATGGAGGACGAGCTGGGCCGGCGCGTCATCGGGCAGAAGAACGCGGTGACGGCGGTCTCCGACGCGGTGCGGCGCTCTCGGGCCGGTGTCGCCGACCCGAACCGGCCGACCGGGTCGTTCATGTTCCTCGGGCCGACCGGTGTCGGCAAGACCGAGCTGGCCAAGGCGCTGGCGGAATTCCTCTTCGACGACGAACGCGCCATGGTCCGCATCGACATGAGCGAGTACGGCGAGAAGCACTCGGTGGCCCGCCTGGTCGGCGCCCCTCCCGGTTACGTCGGCTACGACCAGGGCGGTCAGCTGACCGAGGCGGTGCGGCGTCGTCCGTACACGGTGATCCTGTTCGACGAGATCGAGAAGGCCCACCCGGACGTGTTCGACGTGCTGTTGCAGGTGCTCGACGAGGGCCGGCTCACCGACGGGCAGGGTCGCACCGTCGACTTCCGCAACACCATCCTGATCTTGACGTCCAACCTCGGATCGGGTGGCAGCGAGGAGCAGGTGATGGCCGCGGTGCGCTCGGCGTTCAAGCCGGAGTTCATCAACCGGCTCGACGACGTGATCGTCTTTCACGGCCTGCAGCCCGGTGAGCTGGTGGCCATCGTCGACATCCAGTTGGCGCAGCTGGCCAAGCGGCTGGCTCAGCGCCGGTTGCAGCTGGAGGTGTCGGATGCCGCCAAGAAGTGGCTGGCCGAGCGCGGGTTCGACCCGGTCTATGGCGCCCGGCCGTTGCGCCGGCTCGTGCAGCAGGCCATCGGTGACCAGCTGGCCAAGATGTTGCTGGCCGGTGACGTGCACGACGGGGACACCGTCCCGGTCGACGTCAGCCCCGGCGGCGACTCGCTGACCCTCGGCTGAGTTCTCCGCGCACGGGCAGCCTCAGAACTGGACCTGCGGCGCGGCACACGGACCCGTCATGAGCCTGATGCCCGGTTGTGACCTGCTCGGTTTGTCCACTCCGGGCGAAGAACAGATACCCTACTGGGGATGGTCCCCCTCTGGTTCACGCTTTCCGCCCTCTGCTTCGTCGGTGCGGGCGTGCTGCTGTACGTCGACGTCGATCGCCGGCGCGGTCGCAGCCGGCGCCGCAAGTCGTGGGCGCGGTCGCACGGGTTCGACTACGAGCCTGAATCGAGCGAGATCCTGCGGCGCTGGAAGCGCGGGGTGATGTCGACGGTGGGCGATGTCTCCGCTCACAACGTCGTCCTGGGGCAGATCCGCGGTGAGGCCGTCTACATCTTCGACCTCGAAGAGGTGGCCACGGTGATCGCGCTGCACCGCAAGGTGGGCACCAACGTCGTGGTGGACCTGCGGCTCAAGGGACTCAAAGAGCCGCGGGACAACGACATCTGGCTGCTCGGCGCGATCGGGCCGCGGATGGTGTACTCGACGAACCTGGACGCGGCCCGGCGGGCCTGCGATCGGCGCATGGTCACCTTCGCGCACACCGCGCCCGACTGCGCCGAGATCATGTGGAACGAGCAGAACTGGACGCTGGTCGCCATGCCGATCGCCAGCACCCGCGCCCAGTGGGACGAGGGTCTGCGCACCGTGCGTCAGTTCAACGATTTACTGAGGGTGTTGCCGCCGCTGCCGCAGGAGGACGCCCAGGAGCCGGCGGCCGTGGGGCTGCGTAGCGCCGCGCCGAGCCGTCCGCTGATGCCGGCCGGTCGCGGGGAACTGCCGCCCAGGCGCGCCCAGCACGACGTGGCCGGGCTGATCGGCGAGGCGGGCCGGCGCGACGCGGAACCCGTGCGCCGCGAGCAGGGCGGCACGGAGGGCCGCACGGAGGGCCGCACGGAGGGCCGTGCCGAGGGTGCACGTCGCCCGCCGCCACCGGTCAACGGCCGCGAGGCCCCCAACTACCAGCGCTGACCGCGCCCCACGGGTGCCGGTCGGTCGGGGCCCCGTCACTATGATGTCGCTCATGCCTCGTCCCGTAGTCCTGGTCACCGGGCACACCTCCGGGATCGGCGCCGGGTACGCCCGCCGCTACGCCGCCGACGGCTACGACTCGGTCCTGGTCGCCCGCGACGTCGACCGGCTCGCCGGGGAGGGCGAGTGCTGGTGAACAACGCGGGATTCGGCACGTCCGGCGAGTTCTGGACGACCGGTCTCACGCTGCTGCAGGCGCAGCTCGGCGTCAACGTGACCGCGGTGATGCAGCTGACCCGGGCCGCGCTGCCGGCGATGCTCGCCGCCGGCGCGGGCACCATCATCAACGTGGCCAGCGTGGCGGGTCTGTCCCCCGCAAGCACGAGGTACCCCCAGTCCGGGCGGGGGTCGACCTACTCGGCGTCCAAGGCCTGGGTGGTGTCCTTCAGTGAGGGCCTGGCCGGAGGCTTACAGGGCACCGGGGTCGGGGTGCACGCGGTGTGCCCGGGGCTCGTGTACACCGAATTCCACGAGCGGGCGGGAATCGACATGGCGAGTTTGCCGCCGTTCCTGTGGCTCGAGGTCGACGACGTGGTCGACAAGAGCCTCGCCGACGTCTCCGCCGGCAAAGTGGTCAGCGTTCCCGGACTGCAGTACAAGGCGCTCGTGGCGGCGGGGCGGATGATTCCGCGGAACCTGGTGCGCGTGGCGGCCGGTCGGGTCGGGGGCGGCCGTGGACGAAGCTGACCGCGCGGAGCTGGCCGAGCTGGTCCGGCGCCTGTCGGTGGTGCACGGGCGGGTCACGCTGTCGTCGGGCACAGAGGCCGACTACTACGTCGACCTGCGCCGCGCCACGTTGTACCACCGGGCCGCCGCGTTGATCGGCAACCTGGTCCGGCAGCTCACCAGCGACTGGGACTACGCGGTGGTCGGCGGCCTGACCCTGGGCGCCGACCCGGTGGCGATGGCAGTCATGCACGCACCCGGGCGTCCGATCGACGCGTTCGTCGTCCGTAAGGCAGCGAAAACCCATGGGATGCAACGACTTATCGAGGGCTCTGAAGTCGCCGGGCGGCGGGCGCTGGTGGTGGAGGACACCAGCACCACGGGTAATTCGGCGCTGACGGCGGTGCATGCCGTCCAGGAGGCGGGCGGCGAGGTGGTCGGCGTCGCGACCGTGGTGGACCGCGCCACCGGCGCCGCCGAGGCCATTCGTGCGGAGGGGCTGTTGTACCGCAGCGTGCTGGGCCTTGCCGATCTGGGGCTGGGCTAGGCGGCGAGCGGGCTATGCGCCAATTGTCACATCAGCCGCACAGGCCTCTGGCGCGGGCGGTGATCGTTTTGCCCACCTCACAGCGACAATTCACTCGCATCCCGATTTGTCGCTGTGAGGTGGGCAAAACGTCGACCGTTCCGGCCGGTGGCCCATGTGGAGAATGTGGCCCATGTGGCCCATGTGGCCCATGTGGAGAATATGGAGAATATGGAGAATGTAGCGAATGTGACCGATGCGCTGTAGATTACGGCCGCTGAAGCTCGTCGCGAGCGCTCTGCTCGTCCTTGTCTCCTGTCTGGCCGGCTGTTCGGGCTCGACCCATCCCGTGAGCCCCTACGGCGCCCGGGGGGCGCGGCTCGGCGAGTCGCTGGCGCTGCTGGGCTGGAACATCGGGGTGTCGAACCTGCGCTTCGCCGAGGACTACGTGCTGATCGACGTCGACGCCGGCGTCGCGTCGCCCGAAAACCCCCACGCCCAACCCGGCGACATCCGCTTCGGGCTCTACGGTGCGCTGGCGCACCCGCTGGAGGCCACCGGGCTGGGCAGCTGTGACAGCGCGCTGCGCAGCGGGCGCCAGATCCCCTCGCCGCTCTCGGCGCCCAGCGACCGGCTCACCGGCACGGTTTGTCTTGGGCCGCTGAAGGATCGGAGCCAGGTCCGCGGCGTGTACGCCTACTCGCCGCGGGACCGCATCCCCAAGACGTCGGTGGCCTACCCGGCCGCATTCCCGGTGGGGCTGATGCCGACCAACGCCAACGACACCGGCCTGGTCGTCAAGACGATCACTTTGTCGGCCTGGCGCGCCGACGGCACCCCGGTGACCCGGGCGCAACTCGGTGACCCGGCCGCGTTCACCGGTAACGGCTACATGCTGCTGGGGCTGCAGGCCGAAGCCCTCGCCGAGCGCTACCGCGACGACTCCGCCACGCGGGGCGGCCCGATGATGCTGCTCGCCTCGCCGACGCTGCCCGCCCCGGGGCTCAATCCGGCCTGCTCGGTGTACGGGTCGTCGGTGCTGATCCTGCCCGACGCCTCGCTGGACGCGGTGCGCGTCGACGCCTCGTTGTGCACCCAGGGCGAGATCAACGAGGCGCTGCTCTACGCGACCGTGGCGATCGACGGCACCCACGCCGGTGTGTGGACTCAGCGATGAACGACCCCGGGCCCACCGAGTGGGGAAGACCGGCCACCGGTGTCGGACCGTGGCCCGGTGAGCTCCCCGAAGACCCCCGCTACGACCCGATCCTGTTGCGCGACGGCGACACCCGCAACGTCGTCGACGCTTACCGGTACTGGACGCGGGAGGCGATCATCGCCGACATCGACCGGCGCCGCCACCCGCTGCACGTCGCGATCGAGAACTTCGGCCACGACGCCAACATCGGTTCGGTGGTGCGCACCGCCAACGCCTTCGCGGTGCACACCGTGCACATCGTGGGGCGGCGCCGCTGGAATCGCCGCGGCGCCATGGTGACCGACCGCTACCAGCGGTTGTGGCATCACGACAGCAGTGCCGCGCTGCTTCAGTTCGCGACGGGCGCCGGGCTGAGCGTCGTGGCGGTGGACAACGTCCCGGGTTCGGTGCGCCTGGAACAGGCCACGCTACCGCGGGAGTGCCTGCTCGCGTTCGGCCAGGAAGGCCCCGGCATCACCGACGAGCTGCGCGCCGGCGCGGCCGTCACGGTGTCGATCGCCCAGTTCGGCTCGACGCGCAGCATCAACGCCGGGGTGGCCGCCGGGATCGCCATGCACGCCTGGATCCGCCAGCACACCGATTTCACGCACGCCTGGTGAGCACTTCGAGTGTGAACCGGTGGCTTTCGCCGTGAAACCATGGCGCGATTTCGGCGGCGATTTTACCGCCATGGCTTCACCCTCAACGCCAAGGAATCGCCCTCAACTCCACAGCGTGACGTGCACTTTCGGCCGGAACCTGGTCACCCCGACGCCGGACCCGCGGATCATCGCCTGTGTGCACCGCGGGGTGGTGATGAATCGCACCAGCTCCGACACCGCGGGCTGGCGGGCCGCCGGCGCCAGTGTGGCCGCACACCATTGGCCCGAGCGTTCCAGGCCGGGGCCTTTCACGTGCACCAGCCGCCCGGCCGCGAGGTCCTTGGCCACCGCGAAGCCGATCGCCAGGTTGACCCCGCCCACCCGCTGCACCTCCTCCAGCGCGGCGGCGTCGCTCTGGAAGATCCGCTGTTGGGACTCCGGAATCTCCAGGGTGCGCAACATGGCCGCGATCTCACCGTCCACCCCGCCGGCCGACGGCCCTAGCATCCACTGCTGTGCGCGCAGCGATGCCGGTGTGGGAACGCTCACGGCCAAAGGGCTTTTCGGCCCGACGACGGCGATGATCTGATATTTCAGGAAGGGCCGTACGAAGAGCGTCTCGTCCGAGCCGATCGAACCGGCCGGGCCGATCGCGATGTCCACCGCCCGCGAGCAGATCAGCTCGCGGAAGCGGCTGGTCGGGTGCACGCTCAACTCCACCGACAGGTCGTCGGCCCGCGACGAGAACAGCTCGATCAGGCCCGGCGCGGCGTGCTCGGCGAACGCCGACGACGCCGCGATCCGCAGCAGCCGTCGCCCGTGCGCGGCCTCGGTGACCTCGATCGCGGTCTGCTGCTGCAGGCCCAGGATCTCGACCGCGCGGCTGGCCAGCCGCAGCCCGCCCGGCGTGAACGCCAGCCCCGCACCGGTTCTCGTGAACAACGGATCGTCGAGTTCCTTGCGCAGCGCCGCGACATGCATCGAGATCCCCGCATCGGAGACGCCCAGCTCCGCGGCCGCGGCTCGCACCGATCCCAGCCGGACCACCGCCGAATAGGCCCGAAGTTGAGCCGGAGTCATGGGATGAGCCTACGTTGGAACCCGTGCGGGAAGTGCTTGTTCAGCTGATGCCCATCTGGCGCGCCGGGCGGACTGCGGGTCTGGGCACCGTCGTGCGCACGATGAGGTCGGCGCCGCGGCAGCCCGGCGCCTCGATGCTGGTGGCGCCCGACGGCTCGGCGACCGGGTCGGTGTCGGGTGGCTGCGTGGAGAGCGCGGTCTACGAGCTGGCCACCGAGGCGGCGCGGACGGGGACACCGCGACTGGAACGCTACGGGGTCAGCGACGACGACGCGTTCGAGATCGGCTTGACCTGCGGCGGCGTCATCGACGTCTTCATCGAGTCGGTCTCGCGGGCAACATTTCCCGAACTGGGGTCGATCGCCGACGACATCGGCGCGGGGCGTCCCGTCGCGGTCGCGACCGTCATCGCCCACCCGGACGCGACCTGGGTGGGCCGTCGCATGGTGGTGCGACCCGATTCGGTGTCCGGGTCGCTGGGCGCGCCGCGCGCCGACGCCGCGGTCACCGACGACGCCCGCGGCCTGCTCGCGCTGGGCCGCTGCGCGGTCCTCGAGTACGGTCCCGACGGCCAGCGTCTGGGCGACGGCATGGAGGTCTTCGTCTTGAGCAATGCGCCGCCGCCGCGGATGCTGGTGTTCGGCGCGATCGACTTCGCCGCCGCCCTGGCCCGGCAGGGGTCGTTCCTGGGCTACCGGGTCACCGTGTGCGACGCGCGCCCGGTGTTTGCCACCAGGGCCCGCTTCCCCTCGGCCGACGAGGTCGTCGTCGACTGGCCGCACCGGTATCTGGCCGCCCAGGCGGCGGCGGGCGCCCTCGACCGCGACACGGTGATCTGTGTGCTGACCCACGACCCCAAGTTCGACGTCCCGGTCCTCGAGGTGGCGCTGCGCCTGGACGTCGGATACGTCGGCGCGATGGGATCGCGGCGCACCCACGACGACCGGATGAGCCGGCTGCGCGCCGTCGGGCTCACCGACACCGAGCTGAGCCGGCTGGCCAGCCCCATCGGGCTGGACCTCGGCGCGCGCACCCCGGAGGAGACCGCGGTCTCGATCGCCGCCGACATCATCGCCAGGCGCTGGGGCGGCGGAGGCCTGCCGCTGGGCCGGAGCGCCGGGCGAATCCACCACGACGCCGAGCTCAAGGACCAGTTCAGGGATCCCTTAACTCGCTATTGACGCCCCGGGGAGGCGGGTTGACACTGTGGCGCATGCAAGTACCCGGCCCCTTCGAATACGAACGCGCGACCAGTGTCGACCACGCCATCGGTCTGCTGGATCGGTTGGGGGAGGGCGCACGGGTGGTCGCCGGCGGGCACAGCCTGCTGCCGATGATGAAACTGCGGATCGCCAACCCCGAATACCTGATCGACATCAACGACCTGGCGCTCGAACTCGGCTACGTGATCACCGACCCCACGCTGGTCCGCATAGGTGCCATGACCCGTCATCGTGAGCTGCTGGAGTCCGACAACCTGGCCGCGGTGTGCCCGATCTTCCGCGACGCCGAACGGGTGATCGCCGACCCGGTGGTCCGCAACCGCGGCACGCTGGGCGGCTCGCTGTGCCAGGCGGATCCGGCCGAGGACCTCTCGACGGTGTGCCTGGCGCTGGACGCGGTGTGCCTGGCCCGCGGACCGGCGGGTGAGCGCGAGATCCCGATCGGCGAATTCGTGGCCGGTCCCTACGAGACCACGCTCGCCCCCAACGAGATACTGGTCGAAGTTCGAATCCCACTGCGCCACAACACGTCCAGTTCATACGCAAAAGTGGAACGCAGAGTGGGCGACTGGGCGGTGGCGGCGGCGGGGGCGGCCGTGACCCTCGACGGAGCGACGATAGCCGCTGCTCGGGTCGGCCTGACCGCGGTCAACCCCGATCACGACGCGCTGGCCGAACTCGGGGCGTCGCTGGCGGGCCGGCCGGCCACCGAGGAGACTTTCGCCGAGGCGGGCCGACGTGCCGCACTGGCCTGCGAACCGGTGACCGACATCCGCGGCACCGAAGAATACAAGCGGCACCTGGCCGGCGAACTGACCATCCGCACCCTGCGCACGGCGGCGCAGCGGGTCGGCGACCAAGGGAGTGACTGACCATGCAGGTCACCATGACCGTCAACGGCGAACAGGTCACCGCTGACGTCGAACCCCGAATGCTGCTCGTGCACTTCCTGCGGGATCACCTGCGGCTCACCGGCACGCACTGGGGCTGCGACACCAGCAACTGCGGAACCTGCGTGGTCGACGTCGACGGCGTGCCGGTGAAGTCGTGCACGATGCTGGCCGTCATGGCGTCAGGTCATGCCGTGCGCACCGTCGAGGGACTGGCGGGTCCGGGCGTCAACGGCCGGCTCGATCCCGTGCAGGAGGGGTTCATGCGCTGCCACGGGCTGCAGTGCGGCTTCTGCACACCGGGCATGATGATCACCGCCCGCGCCCTGCTCGACCGCGAACCAGACCCCGACGAGGAGACCATCCGCGAGGCCATCTCCGGCCAGATCTGCCGGTGCACCGGTTACACCACGATCGTGCGCTCCATCCAGTGGGCCGCCAAGCACAGCGCGGCGCAGGCGGTGGAGGCGGGATCATGACCACGACCGAATCACGGCCCCCCTCACCGGAAGACACCGCGGACAACGACCAGAAGCCCTGTGGCTACGGCCGGATGCTGCGCAAGGAGGATCCCCGCTTCATCCGCGGCCGCGGTACCTACGTCGACGACGTCGCGCTGCCGGGCATGCTGCACCTGGCGATCCTGCGCTCGCCGTACGCCCATGCCCGCATCGCCGGCATCGACGTTTCCGCGGCCCTGGCCCACCCGAAGGTCAAGGCGGTCGTCACTGGCGCCGACCTGGCCGAGAAGGGCCTGGCGTGGATGCCGACCTTGTCGAACGACGTGCAGGCGGTGCTGGCCACCGACAAGGTGCGCTTCCAGGGCCAGGAGGTCGCGTTCGTCGTCGCCGAGGACCGGTATTCGGCCCGCGACGCGTTGGAGTTGATCGACGTCGACTATGACCCCCTGGATCCGGTCGTCGACGTGCGCAAGGCGCTGGACCCGTCCGCGCCGGTGATCCGCAGCGACCTCGAGAACAAGAAGGACAACCACATCTTCGACTGGGAGACCGGCGACGCCGCGGCCACCGAGGCGGTGTTCGCGCGCGCCGACGTCGTCGTCACGCAGGAGATGGTCTACCCGCGCGTGCATCCTGCACCGATGGAAACCTGCGGCGCGGTGGCCGATCTGGACCCGGTCAGCGGCAAGCTGACGCTGTGGACCACCTCGCAGGCCCCGCACGCGCACCGCACCCTCTACGCGCTGGTTGCCGGTCTGCCCGAACACAAGATCCGGGTGATCTCCCCCGACGTCGGCGGCGGCTTCGGCAACAAGGTGCCGATCTACCCCGGCTATGTGTGCGCGATCGTGGCCTCGCTGGTGCTGGGCAAGCCGGTCAAGTGGATGGAGGACCGCAGCGAGAACCTGACCTCGACCAGCTTCGCGCGCGACTACATCATGGTGGGCGAGATCGCGGCCACCAAGGACGGCAAAATCCTCGCAGTGCGGTCGAATGTGCTGGCCGACCACGGCGCGTTCAACGGCCAGGCCGCGCCGACGAAGTACCCGGCCGGCTTCTACGGGGTGTTCACCGGCAGCTACGACCTGGAAGCGGCGTACTCGCGGGTGACCGGGGTGTACACCAACAAGGCGCCCGGCGGGGTGGCCTACGCGTGCTCCTTCCGGATCACCGAGGCGGTGTACCTGGTGGAGCGGATGGTGGACTGCCTGGCCTATGAACTCAAGATGGATCCCGCCCAGCTGCGGCTGCGAAACCTGTTGCGCCCCGAGCAGTTCCCTTACACCACCAAGACCGGCTGGGTGTACGACTCCGGCGACTACGAGACGACGCTGCGCCAGGCAATGGACATGCTCGGCTATGACGCGCTGCGGGCCGAGCAGAAAGAGAAGCGCGCCCGCGGTGAGCTGATGGGCATCGGGATGTCGTTTTTCACCGAGGCCGTCGGTGCCGGCCCGCGCAAGGACATGGACATCCTGGGCCTGGGCATGGCCGACGGGTGCGAACTGCGCGTGCACCCGACCGGCAAGGCCGTGGTGCGCCTGTCGGTCCAGACCCAGGGGCAGGGACACGAGACCACGTTCGCCCAGATCGTCGCCGAAGAGCTCGGTATCCCGCCCGACGACATCGACGTCGTGCACGGCGACACCGACCAGACCCCGTTCGGGCTGGGCACCTACGGCAGCCGATCGACCCCGGTCTCGGGTGCGGCCGCGGCGATGGTGGCCCGCAAGGTGCGCGACAAGGCGAAGATCATCGCCTCGGGCATGCTCGAGGTCTCCGTCGCCGACCTGGAGTGGGAGAAGGGGTCTTTCCACGTCAAGGGCGACCGGTCGGCGTCGGTGACGATCGCCGACATCGCGATGCGCGCGCACGGGGCCGGTGATCTGCCCGAGGGGCTCGAGGGTGGGCTGGACGCCGAAGTGTGTTACAACCCTTCGAATCTCACCTATCCCTACGGCGCGTACTTCTGCGTGGTGGATGTCGATCCCGGCACCGCTGTGGTCAAGGTGCGGCGTTTCCTGGCGGTCGACGACTGCGGCACCCGCATCAACCCGATGATCATCGAGGGGCAAGTGCACGGTGGCGTCGTCGACGGCATCGGGATGGCGCTGATGGAATGGATCGCCTTCGACGACGACGGCAATTGCCTGGGTGGCTCGCTGATGGACTATCTGATCCCGACCGCCATGGAGGTGCCGCACCTGGAGACCGGGTACACCGTGACACCGTCGCCGCACCACCCGATCGGCGCGAAGGGGATCGGTGAGTCGGCGACCGTCGGGTCCCCGCCCGCCGTGGTGAATGCGGTGGTGGATGCGTTGGCGCCGTTCGGGGTTCGTCACGCCGACATGCCGTTGACGCCGTCGCGGGTGTGGGAGGCGATGCAGGGAAGGGCGAGGCCACCCATCTGACGCGCCGTGACGATGCAGAGCGAGGAACGAGCGATGAGGATGAGGGGCGCAATCAGCGGATGACCATCATCGGCGAACGGGCCCAGCAGCTGCTCGCGGCACGGACGCCGTTCGTGCACGCAACCGTGGTGCGCGCCCAGCCGCCCACCTCGGTTTACCCCGGTGACGAGGCGATCCTGCTGGCGGACGGCACAATCGAGGGTTTCGTCGGCGGCCAGTGTGCGCAGAACTCGGTCCGCAAGGCGGCGCTGGGCGCGTTGCAGACGAACGAGAGCGTGCTGCTGCGGGTGCTGCCCGACGGCGATGTGCACTTCCCCGAGGCGCCGGGCGCCTGCGTGGTGGTCAACCCATGCCTGTCCGGCGGGTCGCTGGAAATCTTCCTGACGCCCAAGCTGCCGTCCCCGCTGATCCGCATCCACGGCGCCACGCCGATCGCCGACGCGCTGGTCCGGGTGTGCACGGTCCTGGGGTACGACGTGCGCGCCGACGCCGACGCCGACCCGGCCGACGCCACCTCCGCCCCGACCGCGGTGGTGATCGCCAGCCATGGCGGCCCGGAAGCCGAGATGATCCGCACCGCACTCGATCACGGCGTCGGCTACATCGGTCTGGTGGCGAGCAGGGTGCGCGGCGCCTCGATCCTCGATTCGCTCGGCCTCTCCGAGGACGAGCGGGCTCGCGTGCACACCCCGGTCGGTCTGCCGATCGGCGCCAAGACCCCGCCGGAGATCGCGATCTCCATCGCGGCCGAGCTCATCGCCGGCGTCCGCGGCGCCCGCGGCCCGGGCCCCCACCCCACGGCGGTCTCCGCGGGCCACTCCGGCGCATGACGGCGGTCTTCGAGAGCCCCGGCGACGTCGTCGGCCGGTTCGATGCGCGGGACTACCTGCTCGACGTCGGGACCGCATCGGCGATCTATCTTGCGGTCACGCTGGGCCGGCCGCTGCTGCTGGAGGGCGAGCCCGGGGTCGGCAAGACCACGGCCGCGAAAACCCTTGCCGCGGTGATGGACACCCCGCTGATCCGGCTGCAGTGCTACGAGGGCCTGACCGCGCACGAGGCACTCTACGACTGGAACTACCAGCGCCAGCTACTGTCCATCCGGCTGGCCGAGGCGAGCGGTAAGGGGATCGACGAAAGGGATCTCTACACCGAGACCTATCTGGTGGACCGGCCCGTTTTGCGCTGCGTGCGGCACCGCGGCCCGCGGCCACCGGTGCTGTTGATCGACGAAATAGACCGCGCCGAGGACGAATTCGAGGCGCTGCTGCTCGAGTTCCTCGGCGAGTCCTCGGTGACGGTGCCCGAGCTGGGCACCTTCGTCGCCGAGTGCCCGCCGATCGTGGTGCTCACCTCCAACCGCAGCCGCGACCTGCACGACGCGCTGCGCCGCCGCTGCCTCTACCACTGGATCGACTACCCCGAGCCGGCTCGCGCCGCCGCCATCGTCCGGCGCACGGTGCCCGGGGCCGGCGCCGCACTGATCGAAAGCGCAGCCCAGTTCGTCCGCGCAGCCAGGGAACACGACCTGGACAAGCCGCCCGGAGTGGCCGAGACCATCGACTGGGTCGCTGCGCTGGTCGCCTTGGGCGTGGCGGACCTGGCCGCGCCCGACACCGTCGGGTCGGCACTGGCCAGCCTGGGGACGCTGGCCAAGACGCCGGACGACCGTGCGCAGATTCGCTCCGCGTACGAAACTTTCACCGAGTGCAGCCCCACCTGAGAGGATCCGCAGCATGAAGATCGACAACCGGTTCACCGTCAGCGCGCCCATCGACAAGGCGTGGGACGTGCTGTGCGACCTGGAACAGGTGATCCCGCTGATGCCGGGGGCCGCGTTCACCGGCCACGAAGGCGAGGACTACTCCGGCAAGGTCAAGGTCAAGGTCGGCCCTGTGACCAGCGAGTTCAGCGGCAAGGTGCGCTTCGTGGAGCAGGACCGCGACCAGTATCGCGCCGTCATCGACGCCAAGGGCAAGGAGATGCGGGGAACGGGCAACGCCGCCGCCACGGTCACCGCCCAGCTGCACCAGGAGGGCGACCGCACCGAGGTCACCGTCGACACCGACCTGAAGATCGTCGGCAAGCTGGCCCAGTTCGGCAGCGGGATGCTGCAGCAGGTGTCGGAGAAGTTGCTGGGCCAGTTCGTGGAGTCGCTGGAGGCCAAGCTGGCCGCCGAGAGCGCGCCGGCGATACCGCCGACCAACGGTGCGGCCGCGCCGGCCCCCACCGCCGCCCATGCGCTGCCCGCCGCCGAGCCCGAGCCCATCGACCTTCTCGAGCTGGCCGGCGGCGACCAGCTCAAGAAGTACGGTGCGGCGGCGGCGGCGGTGCTGGCCGTGCTGGTGCTGATCTGGATCATGGGCCGGAGGCGTCAGCGGTCCCGATGAGCACGGCTGGCCCGGCGCTGTTGCGGGGCGTCGATCTGGCGGCTTTCTCGGCCGCCGTGGTGGCCCGGCTGCGGGAGGCCGGGGTGCACGTGTCCGCCGACGGCCCATCGAGTTTCGTGCAGGCGTTGCGGCTGCTGGGCACCCGCACCGGGTCTTCGCTGTATTGGGCGGCCCGGCTGACACTGGTCAACCGGGCCGAGGACCTGGGCGCCTTCGACGCGGTCTTCGCGGCGGTGTTCGGCGCCGGCTACGCCGAACCCGCCACCAGTTCGATTGCTGGACAATCCCAGTCGACGCGTAAAGCCGGCACCGCACGGGCCGCCGACACCCGGCCCGGCGCCGCGCAGGGCCTGCCCTGGGCGATGCGGACCACGACGGGCGGCGACGACGATGACGACCCGGGCGGTGCGCATGTCCTGGTGCCCGAGATTTTGCCCAGCCGCATCGCCGCGCGCGCCGACGAACCGTTCGACCGTTTCGATGCGCACGACCTGCGGTTGCTGGGCTCCTGGATCGAGGAGACAGCCGGGCGCTGGCCGCGGCGGCGCAGCATGAGGTTCGAACCCAGCCCCGCCGGTAAGCGCATCGACCTGCGCGCCACGATGAACGCCTCCCGCAAGACCGGCTTCGAGGCGCTCACCCTGGCGCGCACCCGGCCGCGGCGCAGGCCCCGCCGGGTCGTCCTGGTCTGCGATGTGAGCCAATCGATGCGGCCCTACGCGGCGATGTATCTGCACCTGATGCGGGCCCTGGCGAAGGGGCGTGGCGTGCGCCGGGGCGGGATCCGCCCGGAGGTGTTCGCGTTCTCCACGTCGCTGACTCGGCTGACCGCGGTGCTGTCGCACCGCTCGGCCGAGGTGGCGCTGCAGCGGGCCAACGCGACGGTCACCGACCGCTACGGCGGCACGTTCGTGGGCCGCAGCGTCGCGGCTCTGCTGGCGCCCGGTCTTTCGGGGCACGGCAACGCGCTGCGCGGCGCGGTCGTGATCATCGCCTCCGACGGCTGGGACGCCGATCCCCCCGACGTCCTCGCGCACGCCATGGCCCGGCTGCGTCGCCGTGCCGCCGTGGTGGCCTGG
Source organism: Mycobacterium sp. TH-M116 (assembly GCF_057473685.1). Taxonomy (NCBI): domain Bacteria; kingdom Bacillati; phylum Actinomycetota; class Actinomycetes; order Mycobacteriales; family Mycobacteriaceae; genus Mycobacterium; species Mycobacterium sp. TH-M116. The sequence goes on from NZ_JBYCLC010000356.1 coordinate 14,768, forward strand.
CTCAATCCGCGTGCGGCGCAGGCCGGTTTCGAGCCGCTGGCGGGTTCGATGGCCGCGGCGCTGCCGTACTGCGATCTGTTCCTGCCGGCGCACTCACTGACCGGGCTGCGCCGGTTGCTGGTCGCGTTGTGTCTTTGAGGGCGACGCCCGAGCGGCCGAGTTCGCGGGCCGCGGCGACGAGCGCGGCGGTGATCGCCGCGGCCGCCGCGTAGTCGAGTCCGTCGGGCGGATGGATGTTGGAGATGCAGTTGCGGTCGGCGTCGGTGCGCCCGGGCGCCGGGCGGTGTGTCAGGTAGATGCCCAGGCTGTCGGCGACCGAGAGGCCCGGGCGCTCACCGACGAGCACGAGAACCGTTGCGACGCCCAGAGCCTGACCGATGTGGTCGCCCAGCGCCACGCGGGCCTGGGTCGCAATCACCGGCGGGGCGAGGCGGTAGCGGCCGCCGAACTCGCGCAGCAGCGCCTCGATGACGCCCGCGGCGTGGTCGGTCAGGGCGCGCGGCGAGAGCCCGTCGGCCAGGACGACACCGATGTCCGCCGTGGTGTTCGGCAGACCCGACAGGTCGTCCGGGCTGCGGCCGAGGTCGGGCCGGCGCAGGTACTCGCCGCGCGAGTCCGCCCTGCTGCGCACCTGCAGCGGCTCGCCGAGGCCCCCGCCGGCGGTGATGCCCCGCAGCCGTGCGACCAGGCCGTCGACGTCGAGCGGGTCGTGCACGGCGTCGCGCGCCGCGGCGTGCGCGGCCCGCAGCTCCAGCACGCGCCGGGTCGGCAGCGAGTTGCCCGTGCGCCCGAGGCCGATCCGCGCCTGCGTGGTGGCCCGCAGCGGTGCCCACAGGTCGTTCACCGGCCGACCGCCAGTTCCCGCAACGGAGACGTCGCGAGGTCGACGGGAAGGATCCGGCCCTGCGCGTCGGCCATGCCCAGTCCGGCCAGCCAGGCCTCGAATTCGGGCGCGGGCCGCAACCTCAACGCCTGTCGCACGTACAGCACGTCGTGGAAAGACAGGCTCTGGTAGCCGAGCATGACGTCGTCGGTACCCGGCACGGCGATGACGAACGCGGTACCCGCCACGCCCAGCAGGGTCAGCAGCGTGTCCATGTCGTCCTGGTCGGCCTCGGCGTGATTGGTGTAGCAGACGTCGACGCCCATCGGCAGGCCGAGGAGTTTCCCGCAGAAGTTGTCCTCGAGCCCGGCGCGGACGATCTGCTTGCCGTCGTAGAGGTATTCCGGACCGATGAACCCGACCACGCTGTCGACCAGCAGCGGCTGCAGCGCCCGGGCCACCGCGTAGGCGCGTGCCTCCAGGGTCTGCTGGTCCACCGGTTGGCCGCCCACCCCGAGGTGGGCCCCGGCCGACAGCGCCGAACCCTGCCCCGTCTCCAGGTACATGACGTTGTCTCCGACCGTGCCGCGGCGCAGCGAGCGGGCCGCCTCGTTGGCCTCCGCCAGCATCGCCAGGGAGGTGCCGAAGGCGGCGTTGGCGCCCTCGGTCCCCGCGACCGACTGGAAGACGAGGTCGACGGGCGCTCCCCGCTCGACCAGCTCCATGGTGGTCGTCACGTGGCACAACACGCACGACTGCACGGGAATGGCGAACCGCTCGCGGATGTCGTCGAGCAGGTGCAGCAGGTCGCAGGCCGCGGCCGGTGAGTCGGTCGCGGGGTTGACCCCGATCACCGCGTCGCCGCAGCCCAACAGCAGGCCGTCGAGCATCGCGGCGGCGATCCCGCGGGGGTCGTCGGTGGGGTGGTTGGGTTGCAGCCGGGTGGCCAGCCGGCGCGGCAATCCGATGGTGGTCCGGAAGGCCGCGGTCGCGGTCGCGGCGGCGGCGACGGCGATCAGGTCCTGGTTGCGCATGATCTTCGACACCGCGGCAACCATCTCGGGGGTGAGCCCGGGGGCGACGGCGGCCAGCCGCGCCGCGGTGTCACCGCGAGATGCGTTGTCCAGCAGCCAGTCCCGGAAGTCGCCGACGGTCAGATGCGCGATCGGGCCGAACGCCTCGCGGTCGTGGCCGTCGATGATGAGCCGGGTGACCTCGTCGGTCTCGTAGGGAACGACCACGTCGGACAAAAACGACGCGAGCGGGATGTCGGCGAGCACCCACGCGGCCGCGGCGCGTTCGGCGTCGGAGCCGGCGGCGCACCCGGCGAGCTGGTCACCGGAACGCAGGGGCGTCGCCTTCGCCAGCACGTCGATGAGCCCGTCGAAGGTGTAGGTGGTTCCCGAAACGGTCTGCCGGTAGCTCATCTGGTGAACAGTAGGTCACCTCGGTGCGATGAGGCAGGATCGGCAAGTATGGATCAGCTGTGGGTCAACCGGGCCGCCACCTCCGAAGCCGCTGTGGTGCAACGACACCTGAAGCGGCTGTGGGCACTGCCGGGCACCCAGCTGGGAGTGGTGGCCTGGCCGCCGACGCGGCGCGACCGGTGGTTCGGCAGCTGGCACTACTGGTGGCAGGCCCACCTGCTGGACTGCCTCCTCGACGCGCAGCTGCGCGACCCGCAGCCGCAACGGCGCACCAGGATCGACCGGCAGGTCCGAACCCACCGGCTGCGCAACAACTTTTCGTGGACCAACAGCTATTACGACGACATGGCGTGGCTGGCACTGGCCCTGCAGCGCGCCGCGAAGACGGCCGGTGTGCAGCGCCGGCGCGCACTGCCCAAGCTCGCCGACCAGTTCGTCAAGGCCTGGGTACCCGAGGACGGCGGGGGCATTCCGTGGCGCAAGCAGGACCAGTTCTTCAACGCCCCCGCCAACGGCCCGGCCGGGATCTTCCTGGCCCGCTGCCAGGACAGCCACGGGCACCGGCTGCGGCGGGCCCAGCAGATGGCCGACTGGATCGAGGGCACGCTGATCGACCCGGAGACCCACCTGGTGTTCGACGGCGTCAAGTCCGGCTCGCTGGTCCGGGCTCAGTACACCTACTGCCAGGGTGTCGTGCTCGGGCTGGAAACCGAGCTCGCCGCGCGCACCTGCGACGACCGCCACGCGCCGCGGGTGCATCGCTTGGTCGCTGCGGTCGGCGAGCACATGGCGCCGGCCGGGGTGATCAAGGGCTCCGGCGGTGGGGACGGCGGCCTGTTCGCCGGTATCACCGCCCGATACCTCGCGCTGGTGGCCACCGCGCTGCCAGGCGAGGCCCCCGCCGACGCCGCGGCCCGCGACACCGCCCGCACCATCGTGCTGGCCAGCGCGAAGTCGGCGTGGGACTACCGGCAGACCGTGGACGGGCTGCCGCTGTTCGGACCGTCCTGGGATCGCGACGCGGAAATCCCCACCGAGCTGTCCGGGGCCGGGGCTCAGGCGCGGTTCGCCGACGGCGCCGTGAGCGGTTCGGGGGTCGCCGAACGGGACCTGTCGGTGCAGTTGTCAGGGTGGATGCTGATGGAGGCCGCCTGCCGCGTCACCGGTCGGGGACCGTGATCTGCGTGCGGTCCTCCCGCGCACCGCCTCTTCGGCCCCGGTAGCCGCGCCAGGCGGCGATGAAAGCCGGCATCAGCGAGACGACCAGGATTGCCAGGATGATCTTCTCGAGGTTCTGGTGGACGAACGGCACGTTGCCCAGGAAGTAGCCGGCCAGGGTCGCACCCCCGCCCCAGGCGATGCCGCCGACGATGTCAAAGCCGAGGAACACCGGGTAGCGCATGTAGGACACCCCGGCGATCACCGGGACGAAGGTCCGCACGAACGGCGCGAACCGGGCCAGGATGACCGCCCAGGCGCCGTATTTCTCGAAGAACGCATGCGACTCGGTCACGTAGTGCCTCTTGAAGAACCGCGAATCTTCCTTCTTGAACAGCGCCGGACCGATGCGCCGCCCGATGAAGTAGCCGGTCTGGTCGCCGAGCACGGCGACCAGCGCGACGCACGGCGCCAGCACCCAGATGTCCACCGGCGGGTGGGGATGCGCGGCCAGCAGTCCGCCGGTGAACAACAGCGACTCGCCGGGCAGCAGCGGGAACAGCAGCCCGGTCTCGATGAAGACGATCACCAGGATCCCGGGCAGCACGGCCGAGCCGAAGACGCCGCCGGCGCCCAGCCAGTACATCGGGTCGAGGATGTCGGGCAGGGCCGTCACCGCTGTGCTCACGATTCCTCAACATACCGGCGTAACGCGTCACGGGCGGCCAAGTCGGGGATCTGACGGGTCACCGGGCTAGCCGCTGACGGACTGGCAGACCTTCCATTGGTCGTCGCGGTACTGCAGGTCCAGGCTGCGCGTCGAGCGTAGCCGGGGGTCGTAGGCCATGAAGGTGGTGACGTTGGCCTCGGCGTGGGGGCCGTTGACGACGATCTGGTCGATGCTGGCGATGACGGGATATTGCCCGGCCGCCGAGACGCGGCGGTAGGTCTCCTCCCACCCGTGCTCGTCGAAATCGACATAGCTGTCGCGGGTTGTCCCGCAGGTGAGTGTGCGCAGCGTTGTCAGATCGCCCCGCTGAACCGCGGCGTCGAAGGTCTGGATGGTCTGCCGAACCCGATCTTCCTGCGAGGCCTGCGAGTGTTTTCCGCGGGTCAGCAGCACGGTGCCCAGGATCGCGATCGCCGCCAGGGCCAGCACGAGCAGCACGAGCAGCAGCACCCAGCCCCAGTTCACGTTCGGGGACGGCCGCAACTTCGCGCCGAGGCGCGGAGGAATCGATTGTGGCACAGCAGATTTCGAATTTTGACCGGGCTGCCCGGCCGAACCCGAGCCCGGCGCGGCGAAAACCTCCGTGGCGGCTTCGGAGGTGGTGGGCATCACGGTGGTCTCTTTGGCGTCGAATCCGGGCGCGGTGAAGCGGCGTTCGCGCTGCCGGGTTGCCGGGTCGGCCTCGGGAAAGTCGGACCGGTCGGGCTTGTTCATCACGACGGTCTCGGTCTCGGGGTCGTCGGGCACCACCGGGTGGCTCTCGGTTGCTTCCTCGCCGGGTTCCACCGGGTGCTCGCGGTTGGGCTCGGGCGGATTGACCATGAGCGCTGCTGTCCTCCTACGAGTGGATAGTGTGGAGCTTAGCGACCCGGCAGCCCGGTTGGCGTCACGGCCGAGGCGCGCGACGGCGGGCAAACGGGAAACGGCAGAATGGACCCATGACGTCGATGGGTGATCTGCTGGGGCCCGATCCGGTCCTGCTGCCGGGGGACCGTGAAGCCGAAGCCGAACTGCTCGCCAAAGAGAACCCGGGCATCGTCGCCGCCGCCCATCCGACGGCGTCGGTGGCCTGGGCGACGCTGGCCGAGGAGGCGTTGGCCGAGGACAAGGCCATCACGGCCTACGCCTACGCCCGCACCGGCTACCACCGGGGCCTGGACCAGTTGCGCCGCAACGGCTGGAAGGGTTTCGGCCCGGTGCCGTACGCCCACGAGCCCAATCGCGGCTTCCTGCGGTGTGTGGCGGCGCTGGCGCATGCCGCCGACGCCATCGGCGAGACCGACGAGTACGCCCGCTGCCTGGATCTGCTCGACGACTGCGACCCCGCGGCCCGCGACGCGCTCGGGCTGTAACAGCAGAACCGTCAGAACCAGGCGCTCCAGAACCGGGTTAGCGAGTCTCCCCACGCCACCAGCACGTGCGGCACCCCGGAGAAGTCGAACAACCACAGCACCATCCCGAAGAACCAGCGGTTCAGGCCCGGCGCCAGCAGCAGGAACAGCAGGATGAAAAAGCCGTACTGCTTTGCCGGTGCCACCGCGCGCTGCGTCTCGGGGCTCAGATGCGGTTCCAGGGCGTCGTACCCGTCCAGGCCCGGGATCGGCAGCAGGTTCAGCACCATCGCGGTGAGCTGAAGAAACGCCAGGAACGCGACGCCGGCCCACAGCACCGCGTGGGCCGGGTCGAAGAACAGCCGGATCAGCGTCAGCAGCAGCACCGCCAGCAGCAGGTTGGCGGCCGGACCCGCCAGGCTGACCAGGGTGCGGCGGGCGGGGGTCATGAACCACGTGCGCAGATACACCGCGGCGCCGGGCAGGCCGATGCCGCCGAGCACGATGATCACCATCGGCAGCACCAGCGACAGCGCGGGATGGCTGTAGCGCCGCGGATCCAGGGTGAGATAGCCGCGCACGGCGGCGTCGTGGTCGCCGAACCGCCAGGCGGTCAGCGCATGCCCGAACTCATGCAGACACAACGACACCAGCCACCCGGCGATCACGAAGACGAACACCCCGGCGTAGGACAGCGGCCGGACGCTGGATCCGGCCAGCCAGGCCAGCACGCCACCGGCGGCCGTCACCGCCAGCAGGGCCAGGAAGACGGGACTGGGGCGCACCGATTCGTGCGAACGTGCGGGAAAGCTCACCGGTCGAAACTATCGGACGGCGAGCCAGCCCTCGAGGTTGCGGTAGAACGTCGATCGCCGGACCGGGCGGGGCGCGGGCACGCCGTCGCGCACCACGTTGACCCCGGTGCAGCCCAACTGGGCCGCGCGCCCGGTGACCCACCGGCGGCCCGGTACCCGGGCGCGCAGGCCGGGCAGCGCACGCGTCGGCTCCACCTGGCAGCCGGCCACCCCGCCGTCGAACAACCCGGTGTCGTCAACCACCGCCTCCCCGTGCAACGCCTCCCCGTCGCCGGGCGGCAGCCAGTGCGCCCGGCCCGCGATCACCCACCCCGTGTCGTCGCGGATCAGGGGCACCCGGGCCGCGGATCCGCGCCGGGCGCGCCGCGCCGCGCGTCGCCCGGACGGCAGTCGGTAGGCGCGGGTCGCCGCCGTGCGGCGGCGCGGCACGTAGGCGACCTCGACGTCGAGCCGGTCCGCGCGCATCAGAACGGTCAGCAGCGCGGCCAGGTCGGCATCGGCGCCGATCACCACCAGCCGGCCGTACGGCCCGACGGCGGCGTCCAGGCCGGCCCGGTTTTCGGGGCGAAGAAGGGGTAAGCGGCGCAGCGGTCCGGGAAC
>NZ_JBYCLC010000357.1:0-31888 GCF_057473685.1 Mycobacterium sp. TH-M116
GCGCCGGACGTCTCGATCCTGATCGACAAGACCATCCCGGTGGCCGGGGGCATGGCCGGCGGCAGCGCAGACGCGGCGGCGGTGCTGGTCGCCATGAACGCGTTGTGGGAATTGGGTGTGCCCCGCCGCGATCTGCGCACGCTGGCCGCCCAGCTGGGCAGCGACGTACCGTTCGCGCTGCACGGCGGCACCGCACTGGGCACGGGGCGCGGGGAGGAGCTGGCCACCGTGCTGTCCCGCAACACCTTCCACTGGGTGCTGGGATTCGCCGGCCACGGGCTGTCGACCCCTGCGGTGTTCGCCGAGCTCGACCGGCTCAGGGACGTAGGGGACCCGCCCCGGCTGGCCGAGCCCGGACCGGTGCTGGCCGCGCTGGCCGCAGGCGATCCCGCCGGGCTGGCGCCGTTGCTGGGCAACGAGATGCAGGCGGCCGCGGTGAGTCTGCAGCCGGGCCTGCGGCGTGCCCTGCGCGCCGGTGTCGAGGCCGGCGCGCTGACGGGCCTCGTGTCCGGCTCCGGACCGACGTGCGCGTTCCTGTGCGCCTCGGCGGGTTCGGCGGTCGACGTGGGCGCCGAGCTGGCCGGGGCGGGCGTCTGCCGCACCGTGCGCGTTGCCAGCGGCCCGGTGCCCGGCGCGCGCGTGGTGCCGTCGCCCACCGAGGTGTGAAACGAGGTGTGAAACGAGGTGTGAAACGAGGGTGAAATCACACCGAAACGCCGTAATGGTTTGGAGGTTACTTAAGAGGAGTTTAAGATGGCTCGCGGTGACGAACAGCGGTGAGCAGAATCCCTCCACCCGGCGCTTCGGCGGGCGGGCCGCGATCGCGTGCAGGGTCGGCGATCCATCACCGATTCGAGACCTAACCGCTGCCCAACTGTGCTCGCGCGCCGCCTACCACGCGGCGTCCGGCGGGCGGAACATGAAATTCCGGGCCATGGGTACAGTGCCGGAACCGAGGAGGCTTCTGTGAGCAGGTTTACCGAGAAGATGTACCGGAACGCCCGCACGGCCACGACCGGCATGGTCACCGGCGAACCCCACGAACCCGTCCGGCACACCTGGGGTGAGGTTCACGAGCGGGCGCGTCGCATCGCTGGCGGTCTGGCCGCGGCCGGCATCGGCCTCGGCGACGCGGTCGGTGTGCTCGCCGGCTTCCCCGTGGAAATCGCCCCGACGGCGCAGGGCCTGTGGATGCGCGGGGCCAGCCTGACCATGCTGCACCAGCCGACACCGCGCACCGACCTGGCCGTGTGGGCCCACGACACGATGACCGTCATCGGCATGATCGAGGCCAAGGCCGTCATCGTCTCCGAGCCCTTCCTGGTGGCGATCCCGGTGCTCGAGGAGAAGGGCGTCAAGGTCCTCACCGTCGCCGACCTGCTGGCATCGGACCCGGCCGACCCCGTCGAGGTCGGCGAGGACGACCTGGCGCTGATGCAGCTGACGTCCGGGTCGACCGGGTCGCCCAAGGCCGTCCAGATCACCCATCGCAACATCTACTCCAACGCCGAGGCGATGTTCATCGGCGCCCAGTACGACGTCGACTCCGACGTCATGGTCAGCTGGCTGCCCTGCTTCCACGACATGGGCATGGTCGGGTTTCTGACGATCCCGATGTACTTCGGCGCGGAACTGGTCAAGGTCACGCCGATGGACTTCCTGCGCGACACGCTGCTGTGGGCCAAGCTCATCGACAAGTACCAGGGCACCATGACCGCGGCGCCCAACTTCGCCTACGCCCTGCTCGCCAAGCGGTTACGCCGCAACGCCAAACCCGGCGACTTCGACCTGTCGAGCCTGCGCTTCGCGCTGTCCGGCGCCGAGCCGGTCGAGCCGGCCGACGTCGAGGACCTGCTGGACGCGGGCCGGCCGTTCGGCCTGAGTTCCTCGGCAATCCTGCCGGCCTACGGCATGGCCGAGACGACGCTGGCGGTGTCGTTCTCGGAGTGCAACGCCGGCCTGGTCGTCGACGAGGTCGACGCCGACCTATTGGCCGCGCTGCGCCGCGCCGTGCCCGCCGGCAAGGGCAACACCCGCCGGCTGGCCACGCTCGGCCCCCTGCTCAAGGACCTCGAGGCCCGCGTCGTCGACGACGACGGCAACGTGTTGCCCCCGCGCGGCGTCGGTGTCATCGAGCTGCGTGGTGATTCGTTGACACCCGGTTACCTGACCATGGGCGGGTTCATATCGGCTCAGGACGAACACGGCTGGTATGACACCGGGGACCTCGGCTACCTCACCGAGGAGGGTCACGTCGTGGTGTGTGGCCGCGTCAAGGACGTCATCATCATGGCGGGCCGCAACATCTACCCCACCGACATCGAGCGCGCCGCCGGCCGCGTCGAGGGGGTGCGGCCCGGCTGCGCCGTCGCGGTGCGCCTGGACGCCGGCCACTCCCGCGAGACGTTCGCCGTCGCCGTCGAGTCCAACGCGTGGCAGGACCCCGCCGAGGTGCGCCGAATCGAGCACCAGGTCGCCCACGAGGTGGTGGCCGAGGTCGATGTCCGGCCGCGCAACGTCGTCGTGCTGGGGCCGGGCACCATCCCGAAGACCCCGTCGGGCAAGCTGCGCCGTTCCACGTCGGTCACGCTGGTCACCTAGTCCGGTCCAGCAGACGTCGGCCCAGCTGGCGTCGGTCCGGCAGACGTCGGCCCAGCTGGCGTCGGTCCGGCAGACACAAAAGCCCCTCGCGATCGGCGCGTCGCGGGGTTTTCACGTCTGCTCGCCAAGGGGATTACCAGGCGTGGACCCGGTTTTGCGCGGGTTCCAACCCGAGTTCGATGAGCAGCTCGGTCGCGTCGGCGGCCTGCTCGCAGAGCGTGGGCACTTCGGCGCGTTCGGCACTGCTGAAGCTTTCCAGCACGAACGCCGCGGGATCTTTGCGCCCGGGCGGGCGGCCGATTCCGACGCGCACCCGCGCAAACTCCTTGCTCCCCAGCGCGGCCGCCACCGAGCGCAGCCCGTTGTGGCCGCCCTCACCGCCGCCGATCTTGAGCCGGATGCGGCCGAAATCCAGGTCGAGGTCGTCGTGGATGACGACGACGTCGGCCGGGGCCACCGAGTAGAACTTCGCCAGCGGCCCGACCTGGCGCCCGGACTCGTTCATGTAGCAGCGCGGCTTGGCCAGCAACACCGAATGCCCGCCCAGCCGGCCGCTGACCACTTCCGCACCGGAACGCTTGTGCGCCTTGAACTTTGAGCCCAGCCGCGCGGCCAGCAGGTCGGCAACCATGAACCCGATGTTGTGCCGGGTACGTGCGTAGTTGTCTCCGGGATTGCCCAGGCCGACCACGAGTAGCGGTTCGGCCACGTCCCGGGCCGCCTACTCGCCGGCCTCGTCGGGAACCTCGACCTCGGCCGTCTCGGGCTCGGAGACTTCGCCGCCGCCTTCGCCCTCCAACTCCTCGGCGCTCGGCGCGTTCACCACGTTGACCACCAGCAACTCGGGGTCGGAGATCAGGTTGACCCCGGCCGGCAGCGTGATCTGCCCGGCGGTGATCTGGGTACCGGGCTCGACGTCCTCGACGGACACGGTCAGCTGCTCGGGGATCGACGACACGTCGGCCTCGATCTCGACGCTGTTGGTTTCGTGCCGGACCAGGGTGCCGGGCGCGGCGTCACCCTGCACCTCGATGTTGACCTCGACGACGACTTTCTCGCCGCGACGCACGACCACCAGGTCGGCGTGCTGGATGGCGCGGCGGATGGGGTGGATGTCGAGCGCCTTGGTCAGTGCCAGCTGCTCGGTTCCCTCGATGTCGAGGGTGAGGATGGCGTTGGTGCCCGCGTGGCGCAGCACGGCCGCGTAGTCGTGGCCGGGCAGCTCCAAGTGCTGCGGGTCGGCGCCGTGACCGTAGAGAACGGCCGGGATCTTGCCTGCGCGGCGGGCTCGCCGCGACGCGCCCTTGCCGGTCTCGGCCCGCCGCGTGACCGCCAGTCGGTTGGCCGGTGCCTTCGCCATGATGTCGCTCCTGTGTGCTCGTTGCCCGGTTTCGGGGCACGGCCAGGGTCGCGACTGGTGAGTCGGTCTCCGTCGATAACGGGGCTGGTCGGCCAGCCGCCCTCGCCGTGACGCCCGGCCAGGTTAGCGCATCTGCGCCTCAGAGCGGAAATTTGGTGCCGGTCAGCTGCTCGGACAGGTCCCACAGCGCGGCGGCCGTGGCCGCGTCCCGGGCCCGGCGGCTGCGCCCCACGGGCTGCGTCCGGCCGAGGTGGCCGAATCGGGGGCCGACGAACGTGTCGCCCGGCAGGTCCTGAGACGCCGCGTACAGGGTCTGCCGGGCACCGAAGTCGGCGTCGGTGGCCACCAACCGCGTGGCGGCCGACACGAGCGCGTCGCTGAGCTTGCGGCCGGTGGCTCCCTGCAGGTTGGTGTGCGAATAGCCGGGGTGGGCGGCCAGGGCGCGCAGCGGCGAACCCGCCGAGTCGAGACGTCGCTGCAATTCGCTGGTGAACAGCAGGTTGGCCAGCTTCGACTGGCTGTAGGCCAGCCACGCCGAATAACGCCGGTTCGTCCAGTTGAGGTCGTCGAGGCTGATGCGGCCCGGCCAGTGCGCCATCGAGGAGACAGTGACCACGCGGTCGGTGAGCTTGGGCAGCAGCAGGTTGGTTAGCGCGAAATGGCCGAGGTGGTTGGTGCCGATCTGGCTCTCGAAGCCGTCGACGGTCAGTGCATAGGGTGCGGCCATGATGCCGGCGTTGTTGATCAGGACGTCTGCTTTGTCGACCCCGTCAGCGAACCGGCGGACTGACGACAGATCCCGAAGGTCGAGCTGGCGCACCTCGAACCGGCCGGCTAGCCGGCGTGCGGCTGCCTCGCCCTTGGCGGTGTTGCGTACGGCCATGACGATCTCGGCGCCGGTGCGGGCCAGCTCGCGGGCCGTCACCGCGCCCAGCCCGCTGGTGGCGCCGGTGACGATCACGGTGCGTCCGGCGAACGAGGGCAGGTCTGCGGCGGTCCAGTCGGTCATGGTTTTCAACCTAGCGCCCGACGTCGAACTTCAGCGGAAGAGCCGTGGGCCCGGTGGTCCCGCGCCTGCCCGTCACTTCGCCGCGACGACGAAGCCGTGGAGGATCGCCTCGATGCCGGAGGACTCCGCGACCGCCTGGTCGGCCAGGCTGGTGATCGTCAGCTGAACCAGGTAGCGCTGTCTGGCGGGCGGCGAGCCGGTCGCGATGACGATCCGGTTCACACTGTGCAACCGCATGCCGTCGAGGTCGTAGCTGCCCTGGATCATCGACGACGGAAAACCGTGGTAGGGCGCCCCCGAGGCGTCCAGCTGCGTGAAGTTCTCGAACAGCTGCGCGTCGTCGTTGCCGTGCTTGATCACCTGCGCCGGGTCGAAGTCGCCGCGCAGCCGAAACACCACCAGCCGCGCGGTCGGGAACTTGCCGTCCTTGGACAGCATCACCGTCTCCCGCGCGATGTTCGGGCTGGTGAACGACGACCAGCCCGGCGGGGTCGGGATCGACACGGTCAGGTCCGGCAGGGACCCGGGTGCCACCTGCTCGCCGGTGACGCCGATGCTCTGCAGATACTGCGACAGCGGGACGGGTTTTGCGGTGGGCGTGGTGACACTGGTGGTCGGGGTCGTCGACAGGATCGAGCGGAAATCCGGGTTTTTCGGTGCGCAGGCCGCTGCGGTCAGCGCCGCGGCGACTACCGCGAGAAGCCGGATGGCCCGTGCTCTCACAGAATTGCGCGGGTCGACGTCGCCGGCTCGTCGCGCGGCGGCGGGTTCTTCCGGGACGCGACGACCGCCCTCCTCGCCTCAGCGCCCATCTATGCGTCTCCGTCGAAAAGTCCCGTGACTGAACCATTCTCGAAGACGGCGCGGATGGTACTGGCCAGTAGCGGCGCGATCGACAGCACGGTCAGCTGCGGGAAACGCTTGTTGTCGTCGATCGGGAGCGTGTTGGTGACGATCACCTCGCGGGCGCCGCAGCCGGCCAGCCGTTCGGCGGCCGGATCCGAGAGCACACCGTGGGTCGCGGCGATGATCACATCGGTGGCGCCGTCGTCGTGCAACAGCTTCACCGCACCGGCGACGGTGCCGCCGGTGTCGATCATGTCGTCGATCAGCACGCAGGTGCGCCCCTCGACCTCGCCGACCACGCGGTTGGACACCACCTGGTTGGGCACCCGCGGGTCGCGGGTCTTGTGGATGAACGCCAGCGGGGCTCCGCCCAGCGCGTCGGCCCACTTCTCGGCGATGCGCACCCGGCCCGAGTCCGGGGAGACCACCACCATGTCGCCGCCGGGGTAGTTGTCCTTGATGTAAGCGGTCAGCAGGTGCTGGCCGCGCATGTGGTCGACGGGTCCGTCGAAGAAACCCTGGATCTGGTCGGTGTGCAGGTCGACGGTCACGATCCGGTCGGCGCCCGCGGTCTTGAGCAGGTCGGCGACCAGCCGCGCGGAGATCGGCTCGCGACCACGGTGCTTCTTGTCCTGCCGGGCGTACGGGTAGAACGGCATGACCGCGGTGATCCGCTTGGCGCTGCCCCGCTTGAGCGCGTCGATCATGATCAGCTGTTCCATCAGCCAGGTGTTCACCGGCATCGGGCACGACTGCAGGACGAACGCGTCGCAGCCGCGCACCGACTCGTTGAAGCGCACGAAGATCTCGCCGTTGGCGAACTCCCGCGCGACCTGGGCGGTGACGTGCACGTCGAGTTCTTTGGCCACCTGCTCGGCCAGCTCGGGATGCGCACGGCCGGAGAAGAGCATCAGGTTCTTGCGGTTATCGGTCCAGTCGTGGCTCACGCTGCTGCCCCCGCCGTTCGGGATCGAATGGGAAGAAGCCCCATCGTACGTAGCGCAGGGTAGTGCTACGTACACGGGTTGCCAGGAGACGAACTCACCGTGTCTATTCGGGCTCGGACGCCTGGGTCTATTCGGGCTCGGACGCCTGGCCGTCCCGGCCGGCCGCCTCCGCGGCGGCCTGTGCGGCCGCGCTGCCCGGCCGCTTGCGGCGTACCCAGCCTTCGATGTTGCGCTGCGGTCCGGCCGAGACCGCCAGCGCCCCGGGGGGGACGTCGTCGCGCACCACCGTGCCGGCGCCGGTGTAGGCCCCGTCGCCGACGGTCACCGGGGCCACGAACATGGTGTCCGAGCCGGTGCGCACGTGCGAGCCGATGGTGGTGCGCCGTTTGGATTCGCCGTCGTAGTTGACGAACACGCTGGACGCGCCGATGTTGCTGTGTGCGCCGATGTCGGCGTCGCCGACGTACGTCAGGTGCGGGACCTTGGTGCCCGCGCCGATGGTGGAGTTCTTGGTTTCGACGAACGCGCCCAGCTTGCCGTCCGCTCCCAGCACGGTCCCGGGCCGCAGATACGTGAAGGGCCCGACCGATGCGCCGTCGCCGATCGAGGACTGGGTGCCGTGGGTGCGCACCACCACCGCGCCGTCACCTACGGTCACGTCGGTCAGCGTGGTGTCCGGGCCGACGACGCAGCGACCGCCCACCCGGGTGCCGCCGAGCAACTGGGTTCCGGGCTGGATGACGGTGTCGCGGCCGATCGTCACGTCGACGTCGATCCACGTGGTGGCGGGATCGACGATCGTGACCCCGGCCATCTGGTGTGCGGCGACGATGCGGCGGTTGAACTCGGCCCCCAGTTCGGCGAGCTGGACGCGGTTGTTCACCCCGGCGACCAGCGCGCTGTCGTCGACGTGGCGGGCATGCACGGCACGGCCGTCGCGGCGCAGGATGGCCACGGCGTCGGTGAGGTAGAGCTCCTGCTGGGCGTTGTCGGCGCTCAGGCGGCTCAGCGCCCAGCGCAATGCCCCGAGGTCGAAGGCATAGACGCCCGCGTTGACCTCGTGGATCTCCCGCTGCGACGGTGTGGCGTCGGCGTGCTCCACGATTGCGGTCACCTCGTTGTCCTGGGTGCGCAGGATTCGCCCGTAGCCGCTGGGATCGCTCAGCGTGGTGGTCAGCACCGTGACCGCGGCCCGGTGCTCGGGCCCGGCCGCGCCGTGCGCGGCGATCAGGTCGGCCAGGGTGTCGGTATCCAGGAGCGGCGTGTCCCCGGGAGTGACGACGACGATGCCCGCGTAGTCGTCGGGTAGGGCGGCCAGGCCGCACAGCGTCGCATGCCCGGTACCCAGCGGCCGGTCCTGCAGCGCCACGTCGATGGGGCGTCCGACGCTGTCGGCCAGCGCGGCCACCTGCGGTTCGATGCGCTGGTGGTCGTGGCCGAGCACCACGACCAGGTGCCGGGGCGCCACCGTGGCGATCGCGTGCAGCGAATGCGACAGCATGCTGCGCCCGGCGATCGTGTGCAGCACCTTGGGGGTGTCCGACCGCATGCGAGTGCCGGCTCCGGCCGCCAGAACCAGGACCGCGGTCTCACCGCGAAACGCCATCGACTCTCCTACCACCCTCGGCGCGCGAACTCGGCCACCTGCCGCCCGCGGGGGAGCGCGTCTGCAGCCGACACGCTGTCAAGCGTGGCATTTCCTGCGCGCTCGAGGCAAAGAGCGGGGCCTTTGTGGGGCTCCGTCGCCAGGACTCGAACCTGAACTATCTGAACCAAAATCAGAGGTGCTGCCGATTACACCACGACGGATCGCATACCGCGGCGACAACTTCCGAATCGCGCCACCCAAACTCTAGACAATGCGGGTCCGGTTGTGGACCCGAGGGAAACGCCGCGGTGGCGGGGTCGGCAAACCGATACGCTGAACGGCGTGGTTGTGCTGGGCGCCGGGCCGGACAAACCGGACAAGGAGGTCCGGTCGCCGCGCGCGCGGATGACCGGCAGCGAGCGCCGCCACCAGCTCATCGGCATCGCGCGCTCGCTGTTCGCCGAACGCGGCTACGACGGCACCTCGATCGAAGAGATCGCCCAGCGCGCCAACGTCTCCAAGCCGGTGGTCTACGAGCATTTCGGCGGCAAGGAGGGTCTGTACGCCGTGGTCGTCGACCGCGAGATGTCGGCGCTGCTCGACGGCATCACCTCGTCGCTGACCAACAACCGGTCCCGGGTGCGGGTCGAGCGGGTCGCCTTGGCGCTGCTCACCTACGTCGAAGAACGCACCGACGGTTTCCGGATCATGATCCGCGACTCGCCGGCCTCGATCAGTTCGGGTACCTACTCCAGCCTGCTCAACGACGCCGTCAGCCAGGTCAGCTCCATCCTGGCCGGCGACTTCGCGCGACGCGGCCTGGATCCGGATCTGGCCTCGCTGTACGCCCAGGCCCTGGTGGGTTCGGTGTCGATGACCGCGCAGTGGTGGCTCGACACCCGCGAACCCAAGAAGGAGGTCGTCGCCGCGCATCTGGTGAACCTGATGTGGAACGGCCTGACCCACCTGGAAGCCGACCCCAGGCTGCAGGACGAATAGGACGGCCGTCGCGGTTTGGCTCGCGATTCCTTGCCGCAGGCGGCAGGGGGCCGGGTGGTCGCCGGAACGGCGCCGGGCCCGATTCTGACGACGTGGCCGCCCCTAGAATGATCGCATCATGACCGCACTGGGGCCTGTTCGCCCAGAAACCCCGATCGCGGGGCTCGTCGAATTGGCGCTCAACGCGCCGACTTTCCGGCAGTTGATCGACAGCGCGGCGGCCCGCCCGGCCGAGCTGAGGATGGCCGGCCCGGTCGGCGCGCGGGTGTTCGTTGCCGCGGCGCTGGCGCGGCGGGGCCCGTTGCTGGTGGTCACCGCGACCGGTCGGGAAGCCGATGACCTCGCGGCCGAGCTGCGCGGCGTGCTCGGCGACGCGGTGGCGGCCTTCCCGTCCTGGGAAACCCTGCCGCACGAGCGGCTTTCGCCGGGCGTGGACACCGTCGGCGCCCGATTGACCGTGCTGCGCCGCCTGACACAGCCCGACCCCGATCCGCAAGGAGCCCGGTTGGGCCCCCCGTTGCAGGTGGTGGTGACCGCGGTGCGTTCCCTGCTGCAGCCGATGGCCCCGGGGCTGGGTCTGGTCGAACCGGTCACCATGACGGTCGGTCAGGAGATCTCGTTCGGCGACGTGGTCTCCCGGCTGGTCGAGCTGGCCTACAGCAGGGTCGACATGGTGGGCCGGCGCGGCGAATTCGCCGTGCGCGGCGGGATCCTCGACGTCTTTCCCCCGACGGCCGAGCACCCGGTGCGCGTCGAGTTCTGGGGCGACGAGGTCAGCGAGATGCGGATGTTCTCGGTCGCCGATCAGCGCTCCATCCCGGAACTCGAGGTCGACACGTTGATCGCGATCGCCTGCCGCGAACTGCTGCTCACCGACGACGTCCGGGAGCGGGCCGCCGCGCTGGCCGCCCGGCACTCGGGGGCCGAGCCCGCCCTCACCGGCAGCGTCACCGACATGCTGGCCAAGCTGGCCGACGGCATCACCGTCGACGGTATGGAGGCGCTGCTCCCGGTGCTGCGTCCGGGCGAGCACGTGCTGCTGACCGACCAGCTGGTCGAGGGCACCCCGGTGCTGCTGTGTGACCCCGAAAAGGTGCGCACCCGGGCCGCCGACCTGATCAAGACCGGCAGCGAGTTCCTTGAGGCGTCGTGGTCGGTCGCGGCAATGGGCACCTCAGAAAATCAAGCGCCCGTCGACATGGCGCAGTTCGGCGGATCGGGCTTCGTCGAGCTGGACGACGTGCACGCCGCTGCCGCGCGGTCAGGCCACCCCTGGTGGACGTTGAGCCAGCTGTCCGACGAGTCGGCCCTGGAGCTCGACATCCGGCCCTCGCCGTCGGCGCGTGGGCATCAGCACGACGTCGACGAAATTTTTGCGATGCTGCGCGCGCACGTCGCGACGGGCGGCGCGGCCGTCGTGGTCGCGCCCGGGACCGGGACCGCGCACCGCGTGGTGGAGCGGCTGGCCGAGTCCGAAACCCCCGCCGCCATGCTGGAGTCGGGCAAAGCTCCCCAACCCGGCGTGGTCGGGGTGCTCAGGGGACCATTGCACGACGGGGTCGTCATTCCCGGAGCCCGACTGGTCATCATCACCGAGACCGACCTGACCGGCAGCCGGGTCACCGACGTCGAGGGCAAGCGGCTGGCGGCCAAGCGGCGCAACACCGTCGACCCGCTGGCATTGACGGCCGGCGACCTGGTGGTCCACGACCAGCACGGCATCGGGCGGTTCGTGGAGATGGTCGAGCGCACCGTCGGCGGCGCCCGGCGCGAGTACCTGGTGCTCGAGTACGCCTCGAGCAAGAGGGGACAGCAGGCCGACAAGCTCTATGTCCCGATGGATTCGCTGGACCAGCTGTCGCGCTACGTCGGCGGGCAGGCACCGGCGCTGAGCCGCCTCGGCGGCAGCGACTGGGCCAACACCAAGACCAAGGCGCGCCGCGCGGTGCGCGAGATCGCCGGCGAGCTGGTGGCCCTGTATGCCAAACGGCAGGCCAGCCCCGGGCACGCGTTCGCCCCCGACACCCCGTGGCAGGCCGAGATGGAGGACGCGTTCGGGTTTACCGAGACCGTCGACCAGCTCACCGCGATCACCGAGGTCAAGGCCGACATGGAAAAGCAGGTCCCGATGGACCGGGTGATCTGCGGCGACGTCGGCTACGGCAAGACCGAGATTGCGGTGCGGGCCGCGTTCAAAGCGGTCCAGGACGGCAAGCAGGTCGCCGTGTTGGTGCCCACCACGCTGCTGGCCGACCAGCACCTGCAGACCTTCACCGACCGGATGGCCGGTTTCCCGGTGACCGTCAAAGGGCTGTCGCGGTTCACCGACGCCACCGAGTCCCGCGCCGTGATCGACGGCCTGGCCGACGGCTCGGTGGACATCGTGATCGGCACCCATCGGCTGCTGCAGACCGGGGTGCGCTGGAAGGACCTGGGACTGGTCGTGGTCGACGAGGAACAGCGGTTCGGCGTCGAGCACAAGGAGCACATCAAGGCGCTGCGCACCCATGTCGACGTGCTGACCATGAGCGCGACCCCGATTCCGCGCACCCTGGAGATGAGCCTGGCCGGGATCCGGGAGATGTCGACGATCCTGACGCCGCCCGAGGAGCGCTACCCGGTGCTGACCTACGTCGGCCCGCAGGACGACAAGCAGGTCGGCGCGGCGTTGCGGCGCGAGCTGATGCGCGACGGTCAGGCCTTCTACGTGCACAACCGGGTCAGCTCGATCGACCGGGTCGCGGCCCGGCTGCGCGAGCTGGTGCCCGAGGCACGCATCGTCGTCGCGCACGGGCAGATGCCCGAGGAGCGGCTGGAACGCACCGTGGCGGGATTCTGGAACCGCGACTACGACATCCTGGTGTGCACGACGATCGTGGAGACCGGGCTGGACATCTCCAACGCCAACACGCTGATCGTCGAGCGGGCCGACACCTTCGGCCTGTCCCAGCTGCACCAGCTGCGTGGCCGGGTGGGACGCAGCCGGGAGCGGGGCTATGCCTACTTCCTGTATCCGCCCGACACGCCGCTGACCGAGACCGCCTACGACCGATTGGCGACCATCGCGCAGAACAACGAGCTGGGTGCGGGGATGGCGGTGGCGATGAAGGACCTCGAGATCCGTGGCGCCGGCAACGTGCTGGGCGTGGAACAGTCCGGGCACGTCGCCGGTGTCGGGTTCGACCTGTACGTGCGGTTGGTGGGCGAGGCGGTGGAAGCATATCGGGCGGCAGCCGACGGCCAGACGGTCGTCGCCGCCGAGGAGCCCAAGGACGTCCGGATCGACCTGCCGGTGGACGCGCACCTGCCCCCGGACTACATCGCCAGTGACCGGCTTCGGCTGGAGGCCTACCGCAGACTGGCGGCGGCCGCCGACGACGTGGCGATCGGCGCGGTCGTCGACGAGCTCGTCGACCGCTACGGGGCGCTGCCCGAACCCGCGCGACGGCTGGTGGCGGTGGCGCGAGTCCGGTTGCTGTGCCGCGGCGCCGGCATCACCGAGGTGTCGGCCCCGTCGGCGCCTTCGACTTCGGTGGTGCGGCTGTCGCCGGTCACGCTGCAAGACTCCGCCCAGGTGCGCCTGGCGCGCATGTATCCGGCGGCGAACTATCGCGCCACGACCGCCACCGTGCAGGTCCCGATTCCCCGGGCCGGCGGAGTCGGGGCGTCGCGTATCCGCGACGTCGAGTTGCTGCAGATGGTGGCCGACCTGGTGACCGCCCTGCAGGGGAAACCGCAGGTGGAGATTGGTATGACGGCTCCGTGATCGTCGTCTTGTTCGACCCCCGCCGGCCATCTCTGGTGCCCGTCGAAGCCGTCGAGCACCTGCGCGGGGAGGTGCAGTACACCGAGGAGATGCCGGTCACGGTGCCGTGGTCGCTGCCCTCGGCGCACCTGGTGGACACCGGCGACGTGGCGCCGGTGCTGTTGTCGTCCGACCCCGAGCACCCCGCCGTCACCGCCCGGCTGGCCGCGGGGGCCCGGCTGATCTCGGCCCCGGAGACCCCGCGCGGCGAACGACTGGTCGACGCCGTGGCGATGATGGACACGCTGCGCACCGCCGGGCCCTGGGAAAGCGCGCAAACCCACGACTCGTTGCGCCGCTACCTGCTGGAGGAGACCTACGAGCTGCTCGACGCGGTCCGCAGCGGCGACGCAGACCAGTTGCGCGACGAACTCGGCGACGTTCTTTTACAGGTGCTCTTCCACGCGCGCATCGCCGAGGAGGCGCCGCAGCACGCGTTCACCATCGACGACGTCGCGCTCGCGCTGACCCGAAAGCTCGGCAACCGGGTACCGGGAGTGCTTGCCGGTGAACCGATCTCACTCGAAGAACAGCTGGCCCAGTGGGAGGAGCGCAAGGCGGCCGAGAAGCCGCGCACTTCCGTGATGGACGATGTCCACACCGGGCAGCCGGCGTTGGCGCTGGCGCAAAAAGTGATTCAGCGTGCGCAGAAAGCGGGGCTGCCCGCAGACTTGATCCCCGCCGAGATCACCTCGGTCGCAGTGTCGGCCGACATCGACGCGGAGAGCGCGCTTCGCACAGCCGTTCTGGGTTTCGTGGACACGGTCCGCATCGTCGAGCGGGAGATCGCCGCCACCCGCCGGGGGGGCAGCGTTGCTGAAGAGCTCGACGCGACGCCGTTGGGCGCGGTGCGTGAGCAGGAGTGGCGGCAGCACTGGCCGTCGATCGCCCGCTAGTGTGGCATGTGAGGCGATAATTCGAATGGATGTCGATGTCTTTGCTGCGCTAGCCGATCTCGGCGACAGTTGATCGGCATTTGACCGCACTTGGTGGCACGGAGAGGCGCCGCGGTCCCCAGATTGCCGAGGCGACCTGAAACGCATGGGACGATGATCACGAGGGAAGTTGATCCAGGGGAGCTGCAGGGGAGCTTGGTGTCGCCGAGGCGTTGGATGCGTGCGGCCGCCGTGATCGGTGCGACCGCCATGCTGATGGCGTCGAGTTGCACCTGGCAGCTCAGCCTGTTCATCCCCGAAGGGGTGCCGCCGCCGGCGGGGGCCCCGGTGCCGCCCGTCGACACCCACGCCGGCGGCAGACCCGCCGACCAGTTGCGAGACTGGGCCGAGCAGCGCTCGGGGCCGCTGGAGATCCCCGTCATCGCGCTGGAGGCCTACGCCTATGCTGCCCGCGTCGCCGAGGTCGAGAACCCTAAGTGCCATATCTCGTGGACCACGCTGGCGGGAATCGGGCAGGTCGAGAGCCACCACGGCACCTACCGGGGGGCGACGCTGTCCGCGAACGGAGATGTGAGCCCGCCCATTCGGGGTGTTCGCCTGGACGGCAGCGGTGGCAATCTGCGCATCGTGGACGCGCAGGAGGACGTCACCGACGCCGACGGCGTGGCGCGGGCGATGGGGCCGATGCAGTTCATCCCGGAGACGTGGCGGTTGTACGGGGTCGACGCCCACAACGACGGAGTCGTCAGCCCCGACAACATCGACGACGCGGCGCTTGCCGCAGCGGGTTACCTGTGCTGGCGGGGCAAGGACCTCGCGACGCCGCGCGGGTGGGTCACCGCACTGCGCGCCTACAACAACTCCAGCGTCTACGCGCGGGCGGTCCGGGACTGGGCGACCGCTTACGCGGCGGGCCACCCGCTGTAGCAGGATGTATCGCTGATACGCGAAGCGGTGTCCAGCACCACCGGCTACCACGCAAGGAGAACCCAGTGCCAATTATCGAGCAGGTCGGGGCCCGCGAGATTCTCGATTCCCGTGGCAACCCGACCGTAGAGGTCGAGATCGCTCTCGGGGACGGGACGTTTGCGCGCGCGGCGGTGCCGTCCGGCGCGTCGACCGGCGAACACGAGGCGGTCGAGCTGCGCGACGGCGGCGAGCGCTACGGCGGCAAGGGCGTACGCAAGGCGGTCGAAGCCGTGCTCGACGAGATCGGCCCGGCGGTGATCGGCCTGGGCGCCGACGACCAGCGGTTGGTGGATCAGGCACTGGTCGACCTCGACGGGACCCCCGACAAGTCGCGGCTGGGCGCCAACGCGATCTTGGGTGTCTCGCTGGCCGTCGCCAAGGCGGCTGCGGATTCCGCGGACTTGCCGCTGTTCCGCTACCTTGGCGGCCCCAACGCGCACATCCTGCCCGTGCCGATGATGAACATCCTCAACGGCGGCGCGCATGCGGACACCGGTGTCGACATCCAGGAGTTCATGGTGGCGCCGATCGGGGCGTCCAGCTTCGGCGAGGCGCTGCGCTGGGGCGCCGAGGTGTACCACGCGCTGAAGTCGGTGCTCAAGAAGCAGGGACTGTCCACCGGCCTGGGCGACGAGGGCGGCTTCGCCCCGGACGTGGCCGGCACGACCGCGGCGCTGGACCTGATCAGCCGGGCGGTCGAAGCGGTGGGTCTGAAACTGGGTGCCGACGTGGCCCTGGCGCTGGATGCGGCGGCCAACGAGTTCCACGCGGATCCCACCGGCTACAACTTCGAGGGCAGCGCCCGCACCGTCGAGCAGATGACGCAGTTCTACGCGGGTCTGCTCGATTCTTACCCGCTGGTGTCGCTGGAAGATCCCCTGTTCGAAGGAGACTGGGATGGCTGGGCGGCCCTGACGGCGGCGATCGGCGACCGGGTGCAGATCGTCGGCGACGACATCTTCGTCACCAACCCCGAGCGGCTCGAGGAAGGCATCGAGAAGGGCGTGGCGAACGCGTTGCTGGTCAAGGTGAATCAGATCGGCACGCTCACCGAGACACTTGATGCCGTCGCGCTCGCGCACCACAGCGGATACCGCACGATGATCAGCCACCGCAGCGGCGAGACCGAGGACACCATGATCGCCGATCTCGCGGTGGCCGTCGGCAGCGGGCAGATCAAGACGGGTGCGCCCGCCCGCAGCGAACGCGTCGCCAAGTACAACCAGCTGCTGCGGATCGAGGAAGCGCTCGGAGACGCCGCCCGTTACGCCGGTGACCTGGCGTTCCCGCGGTTCTCGCCGGAGACGAAGTAGCGTGACGGCCAACGCGAGACGCGGCTGACGCTGCGATGCCCGAAGCCAAGCGGCCAGACCCGAAGCGCCGATCCGCGGCGTCGCGTCCGGGCAAGCCGGGCGCCGCGGTTCGGCGCCCCCGCGCCGCCAGGGTTTCCCGGCCCGCGCAGACCTCCACGCACGTCGGGCGCGGCTCGACGCGGACGCTGGCCGAGCAGGTCGTCGAACCCATCAAGCGCCAGATCGCCCAATCCGTCGAACAGCGGGCGGACCAGCGGTTGGGTTTCACCGCGCGGCGCGCGGCAGTGCTGGCCGCGTTGACCTGCGTGCTGACGCTGACCATCGCCGGGCCGGTCCGCACCTACTTCGCGCAACGCACCGAGATGGACCAGCTGACCGCGAGCGAGGCCGCGCTGCGCCGTCAGATCACCGAACTCGAGCAGCAGAAGGACAAGCTCGCCGACCCGGCCTACATCGCGGCGCAGGCCCGCGAGCGTCTGGGTTTCGTGATGCCCGGGGACACGCCGTTTCAGGTGCAACTTCCGCACGGTGAGGCGGGTGCGCCGCAGCCGGGTTCCGCGGCGGCGAAACCGGCCGGCAACCAGCCCTGGTACACCGCGCTGTGGCACACCATCGCCGACGATCCACACCTACCGCCGGCCAAGGCCCCTCAGCCCGAATCCCCTCAGCCCGAAGCCCCTCAGCCCGAAGCCCCTCAGCCGGAAGCCACTCTGCTCCCGGCTGAGCCCGGACCGCCCGGTTCCGTGCCGCCGTCCGCACCGTATCCTGCTGCGCCCGGTGGTTGACCGTGCAGAGCTGGCGGCAGTGGCTCGCCAACTCGGTCGCGCGCCGCGAGGCGTGCTCGAGATCGCCTACCGCTGCCCCAACGGAGAACCGGGTGTGGTGAAGACCGCACCGAGACTTCCTGACGGAACACCGTTTCCGACGTTGTACTATCTCACGCATCCGCTGCTCACCGCGGCCGCGAGCAGACTGGAGACCTCGGGGATGATGCGCGAGATGACCGGGCGGTTGCGGCGGGATCCCGAATTGGCGGCTGCTTACCGGCGGGCCCACGAGTCTTATCTGGCCGAGCGGGATGCGATCGAGCCGCTGGGCACCACGTTCTCCGC
This sequence comes from Mycobacterium sp. TH-M116, assembly GCF_057473685.1. NCBI lineage: Bacteria > Bacillati > Actinomycetota > Actinomycetes > Mycobacteriales > Mycobacteriaceae > Mycobacterium > Mycobacterium sp. TH-M116. The sequence continues at coordinate 17,446 of NZ_JBYCLC010000357.1, forward strand.
CGGGGGGATGCCGGACCGGGTCAAGTGCCTGCACGTGCTGATCGCGCACTCGCTGGCCAAGGGCCCGGGCTGCAATCCACTCGGCGACGAGGTGCTGCGGTCCCTGGCCGCCGAGCCGGCGATGGCGGACGTTGTGGTGAACGCGCAGTGGTGAGCCGGCTGGCGGGAATCGATTGCGGCACCAACTCGATTCGGCTGCTGATCGCCGATTTCGACGACGGCAGGCTGCGCGACGTGCATCGCGAGACTCGGATCGTGCGGCTGGGGCAAGGCGTCGATGCCACCGGACGGCTGGCACCGGACGCGATCGCGCGGACCCGCGCCGCGCTGGCCGATTACGCTGTTCTGCTGGGAGCGCACGGCGCCGAACGGGTCCGGATGGTGGCGACCTCGGCCACGCGCGACGCGTCCAACCGCGACACGTTCTTTGCGATGACGGCCGACGTGCTGGGCGCCGTCATTCCCGGCGCGGTGGCGGAGGTGATCACCGGTGCGCAGGAAGCCGAGTTGTCCTTCCGCGGTGCGGTCGGCGAATTGGACAGTGCCGCAGCGCCTTTTCTGGTTGTCGACCTGGGTGGCGGCTCCACCGAGATCGTGCTCGGCAGCGACGCGGTGGTGGCGAGCTATTCGGCCGACATCGGCTGCGTGCGGTTGACCGAGCGCTGTTTGCACTCCGACCCGCCGACGCCGCGGGAGGTGGCGGCGGCGCGCGAGGTGGTCCGGGAACGGCTCGACGCCGCACTCGGCGTGGTTCCCGTCGAAGCGGCGCGGACCTGGGTCGGCGTGGCCGGCACCATGACAACATTGTCCGCGCTGGCACACGGTATGACGTCGTATAACTCTGCGGCCATTCATCTTTCGCGCATAACCCGTGGCGAACTGCTGGCGGTGTGCGAGCGACTGATCGGCATGACCCGCGCCCGGCGCGCCGAACTCGGCCCCATGCACGAGGGCCGCGCCGACGTGATCGGTGGTGGCGCGATCGTGGTGGAGGAGTTGGCCCGCGAGCTGCGCACCCGCGCCGGCATCGACGAGCTGGTCGTCAGCGAGCACGACATCTTGGACGGCATCGTGCTGTCGATCACCGGCTGACGTCGCACCCGCCACACGCGTCCCTGGAAAAGGCGGCACACCTTGTGCCCGCCTCATAGCGACACTCGCGGCGGTGTCGTACCCGTATGCGACGGTTCCGGCATGGAACTCCACGGAATCGAGCTGCGTTACGCGCTCACCATGTACCTTGCCCACAACGGACGGGCGACGGTCGCCCAGCTGATCAATGCATTGAGCGAGCAGGGATTTCGCATCCGCGGCCGGGCATCGAAGGCCGTGTCCGACGCGTTGCGCTGGGAAACCGGCCGCGACAGGGCGCGCCGGCTCGGCCGGGGACTGTATGGGCCGGGGAGTATCCCGCGCTCGACGGAGTACCGAATGCACCAACGGGTACTCGCGATGCGGGCGGCAGCCAGGTTGTCGCTATGAGGTGGGCACATAGTGTGGCACTCGGTTTCTGTGATCGCTGTGATCGCTGTGATCGCTGTGATCGCTGTGACCGCTGTGACCGCTGTGACCGCTGTGACCGCTGTGACCGCTGTGACCGCTGTGACCGCTGTGACGGACATGACGTCACATTTCGAAACGGTAGCCCATGCCCGACTCGGTCAGCAGGTGTCTCGGGTGCGACGGGTCGTCTTCGAGCTTGCGGCGCAGTTGGGCCAGATAGACACGCAAATAATGGGTTTCGGTGGCATACGCCGGCCCCCAGACCTCCTTGAGCAGTTCCTCGCGGCCGACCAGCTTGCCCCGGTTGCGGACCAGCATTTCGAGCATCCCCCACTCGGTCGGGGTGAGATGCACCTCGGCGCCCTTTCTGGTGACCTTCTTGGCGGCTAGGTCGACGGTGAACGCGTCGGTCTCGATGACGGGTTCCTCGGTATCGGACGCGGCGGCGGCGCGGCGGACCGCAGCACGCAACCGGGCCAGGAACTCGTCCATCCCAAAGGGTTTGGTGACGTAGTCGTCGGCGCCGGCGTCGAGCGCCGCGACTTTGTCCGAGGAGTCGGTTCGCGCCGACAACACGATCACCGGCGCCGTGAGCCAGCCCCGTAGACCGGCCAGCACCTCGATGCCCGAGATGTCGGGCAGGCCGAGGTCGAGGATGACCACGTCGGGCTTGTGTTCGGCCGCGGCACGCAGCGCGCCCGCGCCACTCGACGCAGTGACGACCTCGTAGCCCCGCACCGACAGGTTGATGCGCATCGCGCGCAGGATCTGCGGTTCGTCGTCGATCACCAGGACGCGAGTCGTCATCGGGCCTCCTGCGGCGCGGCCAGGTCCACGACGACGGTGAGTCCGCCTCCCGGGGTGTCGCCCGCCTGGATGGTGCCGCCCATCGCTTCGGTGAAGCCTCGCGCCACCGACATTCCCAGCCCCACCCCGGTGGTGTTGTCGTGATCGCCCAACCGCTGAAACGCTGAGAACAGTTGGTCTTCGGTTCCGTGCTGGATCCCGGGGCCTTCGTCGATGACGTTGATCAGGACGCGATCACCGACCCGTCCCGCGTTGACGCGGACCACGCAGCCGGGCGCGTACCGCAGCGCGTTGTCGATGAGGTTGGCCAGAACGCGTTCGAGCAGTCCGGCATCGGCCAGCGCCACGGTGTCACCGACGTCGACCTTGACCCGATCGATGGCGGATCGGTAGAAACCGGTGGCGCCCTTGCCGATGCTGACCAGCGCACGCTGCACCGTCTCTTCGAGGTACACCCGGCGCAGCTCCGGATGAACCACGCCGGCAGCCAGGCGGGAGGAATCGAGCAGGTTTCCGACCAGTGCGGTCAGCTGGTCGACGGACTCCTCGATGGTGGCCAGCAGTTCGGCGGTGTCGGCGGGGGAGAAGGCCACATCGTCGGCGCGCAGGCTGGAGACGGCGACTTTGGCGGCTGCCAGCGGTGTGCGCAGGTCGTGGCTGACCGCCGAGAGCAGCGACCGGCGCAGCTCGTCGGCCCGCATGATCGCCTCCGCCCGGCCGGCCTCTTCGGCCAGCTCGCCCTGACGGGCCAGTCCGGCCGCCTGCCCGGCCACCGCGCTCAGCACCCGGCGATCGCGTGCGGAGAGCTTCCTGCCGGCCAAAAGCATCCAATACTCGTGGAAATCTCGGTCGCCGACCTCGATCGCGGTGTCCGCGGAATCGACGGTCAGGCAAGGGTCTTTGCCGACGCAGGCCACGATGTGGCTCGTCTTGCCGGCTGCGTGGCCTGGGTCGCCGCGCTCCTGCAGCAGGCTGACCGCACGCTGGGAGTAGGTTTCCCGCACACGTTCCAGCAGCGTCTCGAGATCGGCGCCGCGCAGCACGGACCCGGCGAACAGCGTGAGCAGTTCGGCCTCCTGGGACGCGCGCCGGGCCTCCCGGGTGCGTTTGGCCGCGCCGTCGACGAGCACCGCGACCGCCACGGCGACGAGCAGTAGCACCACCTCGGTGACGGCGGCATCAGGGGCGGCGATGGTGAACGTATGACGGGGCGCGGTCAGGAAATAGTTCAACAGCAGGCTGGACACCACGGCCGAAAACACTGCGGGGGCCACGCCACCCAGCAAGGCGACTGCCACCACGCCGACGAAGAACAGCGCGCTGGCACCGCTGGTCTGCAGGTACTGGTCGAGCGTGGACACCGTGACCGCACAGATGACCGAGGGAACCACAAACGCGGCCAGCCACGAGGTGACCCGTCGCTCGCGGCGGCTCAGCGACGCCGCGCGGAAGCCTCGTTTGGACTCCTCGTGGGTGACCAGGTGCACGTCGATCTTGCCGGACACCTCGACGACCCTCAGCCCGATGCCCTCCTCGAAAAGGCGCGCCCAGCGGGAGCGCCGCGACGTGCCGATCACAAGCTGAGTGGCGTTGCGTTCCCGGGCGAAGTCGAGCAGGGCCGCGGGTACGTCGTCACCGACCACGGTGTGCAGCGACGCGTCCAGGCTGTTGGCCAGCTCGCGGATCTTGGCCATCCGGGACCCCGAGAGTCCGGCGAGCCCGTCGCCACGGACGACGTGGACCACCATCAGCTCGGCGCTGGACTTCGACGCGATCCGGGATGCCCGCCGCACCAAGGTCTCCGATTCAGGGCCGCCGGTGACGGCCACCACGACCCGCTCCCGCGCCTCCCAGGTGGCGGTGATCTTGTGCTCCGCCCGGTATGTCGCCAGCGCGGTGTCCACCTGGTCGGCCAGCCACAGCAGCGCCAATTCCCTCAGCGCGGTGAGGTTTCCCCGCCGGAAATAGTTGGACAGTGCCGCGTCGACCCTTTCAGGGGTGTAGACGTTTCCATGGGAAAGTCTGCGGCGCAACGCTTCCGGGGTGATGTCGATGAGCTCGACCTGCGCGGCCTCGCGCACGACCGAATCCGGCACCGTCTCCCGCTGTTCGATGCCCGTGATCTGGGCGACGACGTCGTTGAGGCTCTCCAGATGCTGCACGTTGACGGTGGAGATCACCGTGATCCCGGCGTCGAGCAATTCCTCGACGTCCTGCCAGCGTTTGGCGTTCTTGCTGCCCGGTGTGTTGGTGTGGGCGAGTTCGTCGACCAGGACGACCTGCGGATGGCGGGCCAGTACGGCCGGCACGTCGAGTTCGGAGAACCTGCCGCCGCGATAGTCGAGGTAGCGCGGCGCGATGACTTCTATGCCCTCAAGCAGTTCCGCGGTTTTCGCGCGCCCATGGGTCTCCACCACGCCGGCCACCAGGTCGGTGCCGCGCTCACGTCGACGATGGGCCTCGCCGAGCATGGCATAGGTTTTACCCACCCCCGGGGCCGCGCCGAGGTAGATGCGCAGCTCTCCGCGCTTGGGTGGGTGATCGCTCACATCAACCATCATCCCCCAGCGCTCAGTCGGGCAGCGGATACCAGTGGTCGAGCGCCAGGTTGAGCTGCAGCACGTTGACGGCTGGTTCGCCGAGAAACCCGAGGGCGCGCCCATTCCGGTGCTGCGCCACGAGCTTGCTGATCTGCTCCGGGCTGACCCGGCGCGCCCTGGCCACCCGAGCCACCTGCAGGTCGGCGTAGGCGGGCGAGATGTTCGGGTCCAGACCGCTGCCGCTGGCTGTGACGGCGTCGGCGGGCACGACCGGGTCGGCGGGCGCGCTGCCGCGGACGGGCACGATCTGTCCGATCGAGTAGTCCTCGTGTGAGTGGGGGCCGTTCTCGGCGCACTCGACCCGCACTCCCTCGTAACTGGCCAGAAACGGCGTGGACGTCGCTGCGCAGGGCTCGTTGACGCTGACCACCCGGGTGGGCGCGGCGACGTCACCGCGCGCGTCGCGCGGGCCGATGACCGAAAGCACCGCGCCCACACCGCCGCCCGTGCAGAACGGCCGCGACCCGTCCACACCTTCCAGGCGCCCCACCGCCATGCTGCGCGTGCACACCTGCGTGAGCAGGCTCGGCTTGCCCCCATCAGCGCCGGATGCGTCAACGATGTTCTCCGGGCCGAGGTTGCTCGCACCCGAGGACAGCGGGTCGTAGCCCTCGCCCGCCGCTGAGGGCCGGCTCTGGAAGTACTGCGGCAGCGGGTGGCCGTCGGAGTCGGTGAACAGCTGACCGATCAGCCTGCTACCGACCGGCTTGCCGTCGGCGGTCAGGATCGACCCCTCGGCCTTGTCGTGCAGTCCCGGTATCTGGGCGACCAGCCAGATGAACAGCGGGTACGCCAGACCAGTGACCACGGTCAGCACCAGCAGCACACGCAGGGCCGCCCAGTGGATGCGGACCAATCCAGAGATCTTCATGTCAGGACATCCCGGGGACGAATTGGACGATCAGGTCGATCAGCTTGATGCCGAGGAACGGGGCGACGATGCCGCCGAGCCCGTACACGGAGAGGTTGCGGCTCAACAGTTTCGACGCGCTGCTCGGCGTATAGCGCACGCCCCGCAGTGACAGTGGGATCAGTGCCACGATGATGATCGCGTTGAAGATCACCGCGGACAGGATCGCCGACTGCGGGCTGTGCAGCCGCATGATGTTGAGCAGGTCCAGCCCGGGGAACAGGGCGACGAACATGGCTGGGATGATCGCGAAGTACTTCGCGATGTCGTTGGCGATCGAGAAGGTGGTGAGCGCGCCGCGGGTGATCAGCAGCTGCTTGCCGATCTCGACGATCTCGATGAGCTTGGTCGGGTCGGAGTCCAGATCCACCATGTTGCCGGCCTCTTTGGCGGCCGAGGTGCCGGTGTTCATCGCCACGCCCACGTCGGCCTGCGCCAGGGCCGGCGCGTCGTTGGTGCCGTCACCGGTCATCGCGACCAGCCTGCCGCCTTCCTGCTCGCGCTTGATCAGCGCGAGCTTGTCCTCGGGCGTTGCCTCGGCGAGGAAGTCGTCGACGCCGGCCTCGTCGGCGATCGCCTTGGCGGTCAACGGATTGTCGCCGGTGATCATCACCGTGCGGATGCCCATGCGGCGCATCTCGTCGAACCGGTCGCGCATGCCCTGCTTGACGACGTCTTTGAGGTGGATCACGCCGAGCACCCTTGCTTCCCGGTCGCCCTTTCCGTCGCGGCTCTCCCCGACGACCAGCGGTGTGCCGCCGCAAGCGGAGATGCCGTCGACGATCTCACCGAGTTGGGCGGGGACCGTGCCGCCTTGTCCGCGAACCCATTCCGCGACCGAGTTGGCGGCTCCCTTGCGCAGCTCGTGGCCGTCGAGGTCGACCCCCGACATCCGGGTCGTGGCGGAGAACGCCACCCAGTGGGCGTTCGAGAGCTCGCCGGGGGTGCGCGCGCGCAGCCCGAACCGCTCCTTGGCGAACACGACGACCGAACGTCCCTCCGGCGTTTCGTCGGCGAAGCTGGACAATTGCGCGGCGTCGGCCAGCTGGTCGGGGGAGACGCCGTCGACCGGGAGGAAGGCGGCCGCCTGCCGGTTGCCCAGGGTGATGGTGCCGGTCTTGTCGAGCAGCAGCGTGTTCACGTCGCCCGCGGCCTCGACGGCGCGACCGGACATCGCGAGCACGTTGCGCTGCACCAGCCGGTCCATCCCGGCGATGCCGATGGCCGACAGCAGCGCGCCGATGGTCGTCGGGATCAGGCACACCAGCAACGACACCATCACGATGCCGGTCACGCCGCCTGAGCCCAGCGCCTGCGTGTTCGGGACACCGGGATTGTTGGCCTTGGAGTAGATCGCCAGTGGCTGCAGGGTCGCGACGGCGAAGACGAAGATGATCGTCAGGGCGGCCAGCAGGATGTTCAGCGCGATCTCGTTGGGCGTCTTCTGCCGGTTGGCGCCCTCGACGAGCGCGATCATCCGGTCGATGAAGCTGTGCCCGGGCTTCTGGGTGATCGTGACGACGATCCGGTCGCTCAGCACGGTGGTGCCGCCGGTGACCGCCGACCGGTCCCCGCCGGATTCCCGGATCACCGGCGCCGATTCGCCCGTGATCGCCGATTCATCTACGGAGGCGATGCCTTCCAGTACATCGCCGTCGCCCGGGATCACCTGCCCGGCCTCGACGACGACGATGTCGCCCCGTTGCAGTTCGGGTGCGGGAACTTCTTCTTCCACGCCATCCGAGGTCGCAGTGCCGGGTTCCCAGTCCTTGAGCCGCCGGGCCATGGTCTGGGTCTTGGCCTTGCGCAGGGATTCGGCCTGCGCCTTGCCCCGACCCTCGGCCACCGCCTCCGCGAGGTTGGCGAACAGCACGGTCAGCCACAGCCAGATCATGATCAGCCAGGCGAACCACGTCGGGTTGAGCACCGCCAGCACGGTGCTCCAGACGGCGCCGACTTCCACGACGAACATCACGGGGTTGCGCCACAGCGTGCGCGGGTCGAGTTTGCGCATCGCCTGTGGCACGGACCGCCACAGCATCGTGGGATCGAGCAGGCCGCCCCGTGCCTGTTCGCGGCCCGAATGAGTCCCCGTCATCAGTGCATTCCTTCGGCGAGAGGCCCGAGCGCCAGCATCGGCAGAAACGTGAGGGCGACCAGGATCAGCGTGACACCGGCGACCATCCCGACGAACTGCGGCCCATGAGTGGGCAGCGTGCCGACCGATGCCGGCGTGGTGCCCTGTTTGGCCAGCGAGCCGGCCAGGGCGAGCACCAGCACGATCGGCGCGAATCTGCCGAACACCATGGCCAGCCCCAGCGCGGTGTTGTACCAGTCGGTGTCGGCGGACAGCCCCGCGAAGGCCGACCCGTTGTTGTTGGCGGCCGAGGTGAACGCGTACAGCACTTCCGACAGGCCGTGCGGGCCGCCGTTGAGCATCGCCGCGCGTTCGCCCGGCAGCGCCATCGCGGTCGCGGTGCCGACCAGCACGATGAGCGGCGTGACCAGGAAATACGTTGCGGCGAACTTGATTTCGCGGGGAGTGATCTTCTTACCGAGGTATTCCGGCGTGCGGCCCACCATCAGCCCCGCGATGAACACGGTGATCACCGCAAGGATCAGCATGCCGTACAGGCCGGACCCCACGCCGCCGGGCGCGACCTCGCCGAGCTGCATGTCGAACATCGTCATCATGCCCCCGAGGCTGGTGTAGGAGTCGTGGAACGAGTCGACGGCCCCGCACGACGTCAGCGTGGTCGTCACGGCGAACACGGCCGAGTCGGCGACGCCGAAACGCTGTTCGACCCCCTCCATCGCCGCGCTGGCCGAACCCGGCACGGTGCCGTGGTGCTGCAGCTGCATCCACATCGTCGCGCTGAAGCTGAGCAGCGCCAGCGTCGCCATGACGCCGGCGATCGCGAAGCCCTGCCGGGTGCTGCCGACCATGCGGCCGAACGTCCGGGGCAGGGAGAACGCGATCACCGCGATCAGGAAGATCTCCAGCCAGTTGGTCCAGGACGTCGGATTCTCGAACGGGTGCGCGGAGTTGGCGTTGTAGAAGCCGCCGCCGTTGGTGCCGAGTTCCTTGATGGCCTCCTGGCTGGCGACCGGTCCGCCGGTGATGGTCTGCTTGGCGCCGCCCAGGGTGGTGACGACCTGGTCGTCGAGGTGGAAGTTCTGGATCGCGCCGCCGGCGATCAGCACGGCCGCGCCGAGCGTCGCGATGGGCAACAGGATGCGCAGTGTGCCGCGGACCAGGTCCACCCAGAAGTTTCCCAGATCAGTGGTGCGCTTGCGGGCGAACCCGCGTACCAGCGCGATCGCCACCGCCATGCCGACCGCGGCCGAGGCGAAGTTCTGCACGGCCAGCCCGGCCATCTGCACCAGATGGCCCTGCGTCGACTCGCCCGAGTAGGCCTGCCAGTTGGTGTTGGTGACGAAGCTGACCGCGGTGTTCCATGCCAGCGACGGGGTCATGGCGGTGGCCGGGTGGTGCAGATGCAACGGCAACCTGTCCTGCACGAGCTGGAACACGAACAGGAAGAGGATGCTGACCGCCGAGAACGCCAGGACGCTGCGGGCGTAGGCGCCCCACGTCTGCTCCGAGCGCGAATCGACACCGATCAGTCGGTACACAAACCGCTCGACCGGGGAATCCCGCTCCGAGGAGTAGACCCGAAACATGTAGTCGCCGAGGGGCACATGCACCAGCACCAGCGCCGCGGCGAGGACGGCCAGAAAGACGATGCCCGCGGGCGTGGCGCCCACTAGAAGCGCTCCGGGAGCAGCAGGGCGCCAAACAGGAAGAGCGCCAGCAGGATCGACAGCAGCAGGCCGACGGTGTTTTCGTAGCTCACAGCCGTTCGACCAATTTCTGCGCCCAGCCGAGCACGGCGAACACCGCCACTGTCAGCACGACGAACGCCAGCACGCCCATCCCGTCTCCTTTCCTCGCCAGTTCGTGTCACGTGTCGAGGCGCACGTCAGGGTGAACGTAGACGGCGCCGCTCCGGAAGGGCCATCGGTCGGGAAGTTTCCTAACGACTTCCTAACGCCCTCGGCGCAGCGTTATGCCCGTAATCGGGGGTGGGCGGCTCGATCATCGGGAGCCGCACGCGAAAGACCGTTCGGCCGTCGGCGGATTCGGCGCTGACAGTGCCCTTGTGCGCCTTGACGATCGAACTGACGATGGCCAGTCCGAGCCCGATGCCCGACCCGTTCGACCTGGACGGGTCCGCTCGGGCGAACCGCTCGAACAGCCGAGGGAGCAGTTCCTGGTCGATCCCGGGCCCGTCGTCGGCAACACTGAGTTCGGTGTAGGGCGCTTCGGGGCCGCTCTGGTGGCAGGTGATGCCGGTCGTCACGGTGACGCGCGGCGGCGTGTGCACCCGGGCATTGCCGAGCAGGTTGCTGACCAGCTGGTGAAGCCGGGCGGGGTCACCGCGGACCCACACCGGCCGGTCGGGCAGCTCCGTGACCCATCGGTGGGTCGGCGCCGCGACCGCCGCGTCGTTGACCGCGTCGGTCACCAGCCCGGCCAGATCCACGTCTTCGGGATGCAGGTCCACGCCTTCCCCCAGCCGCGACAACAGCAGCAACTCCTCGACGAGCAGCGCCATGCGCTGTGCCTCCGACTCGATGCGGGCCAGTGCGTATTCGGTGGTCGGCGGCAACTCCGAGCTGTCCTGGCGGGTCAACTCGGCGTAGCCCTGGATCGCCGCGAGCGGCGTGCGCAGCTCGTGGCTGGCGTCGGTGATGAATTGGCGCATCCGCAGATCGGATTCGGCGCGATACGCCAGCGCGCTGTCGACATTGTCCAGCAACCGGTTGAGGGTGTTTCCGACGATCCCGACTTCGTTGTCCGGGTCGGTGTCCTCCGGTGAAACCCGGACGCTGATGCGCTGGTCGCCGTTGGTCAGCGACATGGCGGCGACCTCCGCCGCCGTGGCGGTCAGCCTGCGCAGCGGGCGCAGTGTGTACCCGACCACCCAGACAGTCAGCGCCGCGGTCACCGCGAGGGCGGCCGCGACCAGCGCCGCGGTGGTGACCTGCTTGCGGGTCATGATTTTGTCGGCCCGCTGCAGCGACAGCCCGACCACAAGCCGGTCCGATCCGGCGAGGTGACTGGCCACCCGATAGGTGCCCAGACTGCCGAGGTGTTCTGTCCGTGGCCGCCCATCGGTCTGCGACCGCGCTTGCAGCACCCGCACCACGTCGGGCGGTGCGGGACGTGCTTCGGCCTCGGAGAAGACCGCCGACCCGACGACTGTCCCGTTGTGCAGCACGGCGATCAGGTTGCCCGGTGTCTGGTCGGTGAACTCCAGCATGGCCTGCCCCAGTGGTGGGACGCCCGCATGCTCCCAGCTGTGATCGCCGTTACGGTACCGGTGGTAGGAGTTGCTCAACGCCTCCAGGGATTCGGCGACGTCTTCGTCGTTCATTGCGGTGACGTAGCCGCGCAGGCTGACCACCGAGACGACGCCGACGGCTACCAGGACCACGCTGACCACGGCCAGCACTCCCAGCAGCAACTGGCGGCGCAGCGACCGGGGGAGCCACCACGGCGTGTTGCGCTGCCGGATCATTCCGGTGGCCGCAGCAGGTATCCGACGCCGCGCACGGTGTGGATCATCGGCTCCCTGCCGGAGTCGATTTTTTTCCTCAGGTAGGAGATGTACAAGTCGACGATGCTGGTACGGCCCGCGAAGTCGTAGTTCCAGACCCGGTCGAGGATCTCGGTGCGGCTCAGCACCCGGCGAGGATTGCGCATGAGGAATCGGAGCAACTCGAACTCGGTCGAGGACAGCGACACCTGCGTGCCGTCACGGGTGACCTCGCGGCTGGCGGCGTCGACTCGCAGTTCGCCGACCTCGAGCGTCTCCGTGGTCGGCGCGGGCTGCCGGCTGGAACGGCGCAGCAGTCCGCGCAGCCGGGCGACCAACTCCTCGAGGCTGAACGGCTTGGTCATGTAGTCGTCGGCGCCCGCCGTCAGGCCCGTGACCCGGTCCATCACCGAGTCGCGCGCGGTCAGAAACAGCGTCGGGGTGTAGGTGTCCGCCTCGCGGACCCGATCCAGAATCCGCAGCCCGTCGACGTCGGGCAGCATGATGTCGAGAACCAGCACGTCGGGATTGATCGTGTCGAATTTCGCTATGCCGTCGCGCCCGTTGTGGGCGACTTCGACAACCCAGCCCTCGTAGTGCAGCGCCATCCTCACCAGGTTGGTCAGCGCGGGCTCGTCGTCCACCAGCAAAACCCGGATCGGTGATCCGTCGGCGCGGTAGATCCGGGGCAGCTGGCCGAGAACGGCTTGGCGCGGCCGCTGGCTGCCTGCGTGTCGCGACATTGCAGTCATGATCCCGCATTTTCGCAAGTGTCACACGCGGTTGTCACGAAGTTCATAGAGTTCTCAAATGAAACGGTGCCCGGCGAGCGGCCGGAGGGACCGGACAAATATGTGTTGTATATGCGTTGTATCAGAGCGCTTGAGATCGGCCGAATTCCTAAAAATACTGGGATGCATGGTCGTTAGCCTAACGAAGCGGAGTTTTTCTCAGGTGAGGCTCACCAAATCGTTGGCGCGAGAACAATTTTCGATGATCATCAGCCGCTGTCCTTTGGCGGACGCCGTCGTCACCTCATGTGTGCGCGGGACGGCGGGGGACAACGGGGTCCGGGCTTCCGTTAACAAAAGGTTACGTTCCGTGACGAATGTCGTTAGATCCAAATGTGTTTCCTGGACCAGCCGGTGACCGGGCCGCTTCTGCCGCAACCGGCGCCGCACCGCGCCGCGGTGGCTGACCATAATCCCACTCTGGCGGGTCCTGCGCGGCCCGCGCACGCGTGGCGCCGGCTGGCCACCGACCGCGTCCCGGGGCGGTGTGACGGCTCGCCGGGCCGCAGCCGCCGTCGTGGTGGCGCAGTGCCGGCGGGTCGTCGTCCCGTTGCCGGCCCGATGGGGTGGCCGACGGCGAGGCGTCCGCATACGTGTGGCGTGTGACATAGCTGGCAAACAAATAACGGAACAAGCGAGGGAGAAGAATGGATTTCGGGGCATTGCCGCCGGAAATCAACTCGAGCCGGATGTATGCGGGCCCGGGGCCGGGAACGATGCTGGCCGCCTCCGCGGGCTGGGAGTCGCTGGCCGCCGAACTGCAGGATGCCGCCAACGGGTACCAGTCGGTGATCACGGGTCTGACCGACGAGTCGTGGACGGGCCCGACGTCGACGGCGATGGCGGCCGCCGTCGCACCCTATGTGACGTGGATGCGGGCCACCGCCGAGCAATGCCAGCTGGCCGCCACCCAGGCCACCTCCGCCGCGGCGGCGTACGAGACGGCCTATGGGCTGACGGTGCCGCCGCCGGTGGTGGTGGCCAACCGGGTTCAGCTGGCCACGCTGGTGGCGACCAACTTCCTGGGCCAGAACACGCCGGCGATCATGGCCACCGAGGCGCAGTACGCCGAGATGTGGGCACAGGATGCGACGGCGATGTACAACTATGCCGCCAGCTCGGCAATGGCCTCCGCCTTCAAGACGTTCCTGTCACCGCCCCAGACCACGAATCCGGCGGGCGTCTCCGGGCAGGCCGGCACGGTCGCCCATGCGACGGCGACCCAGGTCGCCGGCCACGCCCATACGACGTCCCAGCTGTTCTCCTCGGTGCCGCAAACCCTGCAGGGCCTGGCCAACCCCGGATCGACGTCCGGGGTTTCCGGTATGGCGATGGGCGACGGGGCGTCGATGGCGTCGGCCGCGTACTCGCCACTGAGCTCGTTGACGTCGGTGGCCAACGGGCCCGGCAAGAGCGCCGCGAAAGCCGCCGCCACCGCCGCGTCGGGCACCACTTCCGCTTCCGCGCTGAGCGGACTGGCGGGCGCCTTGGCGTCGCCGGAGGGCGTGGTGCTGGGCACCAGCCTCGGCGTGTTCGGGGACGTGGGCGGCTCGATCTCCGATGTCGGTGGCGTCGGCTTCGATCTCTACGGCCTGGGCCTCGACTATCAGGGACTGGCGCTGGACCTGCAGGGCGCCGGCTCGATCATCGGGGCCGAGGGTGGCGGCGGGTTGGGAGCGCTGGGCGACCTGGGCGGCGTCGGGGGCCTGGGGGGTCTGGGCGAAGGCGCGTCGGCCAGTGTGGGCCAGGCGGCCTCGCTCGGGACCTTGTCCGTGCCGCAGAGCTGGGCCGGCACGGTCTCCTCGGTCGCACCGCTGCCCGCGATGGACGCCAACATGATGCCGGGCGGATGGGGTGCGGCGACCAGCGCCACCCCCGTGTCGACGACCGGCGTGTCCAAGCTCCCGCTGGGCGGGATGATCGGACGCGAGGCCGACGGCGCGGTGCAGCGGGTCGGATTCCGGCCCTCGCTGATCCCGCGGTCGCCGGTGGCCGGGTAACGGCTGGCGCGGCGAACCAAGAAAGGGGCCCGCACACCCAAGGTGTGCGGGCCCCTTCGTGGAAAAGGTCGCGTCAGGCCCAGCTGGAGCCGACGGCCGAGTCGGTGCTGGCCATGTTGGAACCGGCGCTTTGCACCTTCTGCCCGTGGGAGTTGGCCTGCTCGTAGATCACCTGGAAGTTGCGACCCAACTGGGTGATGAACTCCTGGCAGGCCACCGAACCCGAACC
>NZ_JBYCLC010000358.1:0-7093 GCF_057473685.1 Mycobacterium sp. TH-M116
CGCCTGGCACTACTTCCCGCGTCACGCATTCCTGTTCGGCGACAAGTACGACTCGGTGATCGTCGACCGGCGCGACCTCATGGCGATGGCCTACCTGGCCAAACTGCCCGGCGCCCGCGAAACCCTGATCGCCAACGCGAACACCGACGGCACGGCCTGGATGTACGCCGTTGCCGATTTGCACCCGCTGTGGACCCACTACGACTACCCGCAACAGGCGGGGCCGGGCTACCACCGCTTCATCATCTGGGCCCACGCCCGCAACGGGGTTTCCGATCCGCGGGTCGTCGAGGCCGTGCACGCCCTGCACATCCGCTACATCCTGATCAGCACGCCGACAGTGCGCGGTTTCGCCGTTCCCGACGGGCTAGTGTCATTGGAGAAATCGCAGTCGTGGGACCTGATCTACGACAACGGCGGGGCCAAGATCTACGAATGGCGCGGGAAGGCCGCGGCGCCCCACGCGTAGCTCCCGAGAAGGATGGTGACCGAGTGAGCACGGGCAACGAGGACGACGGTATCGAGGTCATCGGCGGTGTCGACCCGCGGATCATGGCGGTCGAGGATGACGACTCCGACGGACCCTCGTTGACCGACCTGGTCGAGCAGCCCGCCAAGGTGATGCGCATCGGCACGATGATCAAGCAACTGCTCGAAGAGGTGCGCGTGGCGCCCCTCGACGACGCGAGCCGCAACCGGCTGCGCGAGATCCACGCCACCAGCATCCGGGAACTCGAAGACGGCCTGGCTCCGGAACTGCGCGAGGAACTCGACCGCCTCACGCTGCCTTTCAGCGAGGACGCCACCCCGTCGGACGCCGAATTGCGCATCGCCCAGGCGCAGCTGGTCGGCTGGCTGGAGGGGCTCTTCCACGGCATCCAGACCGCGCTGTTCGCCCAGCAGATGGCCGCCCGCGCACAGTTGGAGCAGATGCGCCAGGGCGCGTTGCCACCGGGCATGGGCAGGTCCGGCCACTCCGGGCACGGCCAATACCTCTAAGAGGACGCAAAGCAGGTGACGGTGCCCGGTTCCGGTCCTCATATCGAGACGCACAACGCGTGGGTGGAGTTTCCCATCTTCGACGCCAAGTCGCGCTCCCTGAAGAAGGCCTTCCTCGGTAAGGCGGGCGGCACGATCGGACGCAACAACTCCAACGTCGTCGTCATCGAAGCGCTGCGCGACATCACCCTGTCGCTCGAATTGGGCGACCGGGTCGGTCTGGTCGGCCACAACGGGGCGGGCAAATCGACGCTGCTGCGCCTGTTGTCGGGCATCTACGAACCGACCCGCGGCTGGGCGAAGGTCACCGGCCGGGTGGCGCCGGTCTTCGATCTCGGGGTCGGCATGGACCCGGAGATCTCGGGCTACGAGAACATCATCATCCGCGGCCTGTTCCTCGGCCAGACCCGCAGGCAGATGCAGGCCAAGGTCGACGAGATCGCCGAGTTCACCGAGCTCGGCGACTATCTGTCGATGCCGCTGCGCACCTACTCCACCGGGATGCGGGTGCGGCTGGCGATGGGCGTGGTCACCAGTATCGACCCCGAGATCCTGCTGCTCGACGAGGGCATCGGGGCGGTGGACGCCGACTTCATGAAGAAGGCGCAGTCCCGGCTGCAGGGCCTGGTGGAGCGGTCCGGGATCCTCGTCTTCGCCAGCCACTCCAACGAATTCCTCGCCCGGCTGTGCAAGACCGCGATGTGGATCGACCACGGCGTCATCCGTCAGTCCGGCGGGATCGAAGACGTGGTGCGCGCCTACGAGGGCGAGGAGGCGGCCCGCCACGTGCGCGAGGTGCTGGCCGAGAACCGGACCGTGGGATGAGTGAATCCGTCACCGAATCCGTCATCGCTGTCGTGGTCACCCACCGGCGTCCCGTTGAACTCGCCACTTCGCTCGACGCGCTGCGCACCCAGACCCGGCTGCCCGATCACCTGATCGTGGTGGACAACGACGGCGCCGCGGACGCCCGGGTGCGTGATCTTGTTCGGGGGCAGCCGATTCCGAATACCTACCTGGCTTCGCGCCGAAACCTCGGCGGAGCGGGCGGTTTCGCGCTGGGCATGCTGCACGCGCTCGCACTGGGTGCCGACTGGGTGTGGCTGGCCGACGACGACGGGCGCCCGCAGGATTCGGGTGTGCTGGCGACCCTGCTGGCCTGTGCCGAGAAATACGGGCTGGCCGAAGTGTCGCCGATGGTGTGCAACTCCGAAGACCCGCGGCGCCTGGCGTTCCCGCTGCGGCGTGGCCTGGTGTGGCGCAGGCTGGCCGGCGAACTGCGCACCGAGACGGGCGACGACCTGCTGCGCGGCATCGCGTCGCTGTTCAACGGGGCGCTGTTCCGGGCCGCGACGCTGGAGTCGGTCGGGGTGCCCGACCTGCGGCTGTTCATCCGCGGCGACGAGGTCGAGATGCACCGGCGGCTGGTGCGTTCCGGGCTGCCGTTCGGCACCTGCCTGGACGCCGTCTACCTGCACCCGTGCGGCACCTCCGAATTCCGGCCGATCCTGCGCGGCCGGATGCACACCCAGTACCCCGACGACCCGGGCAAGCGTTTTTTCACCTACCGCAACCGCGGCTACCTGCTGGCGCAGCCGGGGCTGCGGAAGCTACTGGTGCAGGAGTGGGTCCGGTTCGGCTGGTTCTTCCTGGTGACCCGCCGCGACCCCCGGGGGTTTCGGGAATGGATTCGCCTGCGCCGCATGGGGCGCCGCGAGCAATTCGGTAAACCTGGAGGCACCCTGTGACAGTCCTCGACGCGGCGACACAGTCACGGACGCTTGCCCGCGCGCGCCGCGACCTGGCCGACGGTTTCCGGCGCCACGAGCTGTGGCTGCACCTGGGCTGGCAGGACATCAAGCAACGCTACCGACGCTCGGTGCTGGGACCGTTCTGGATCACGATCGCGACCGGGACCACCGCCGTCGCGATGGGCGGGTTGTACTCGAAGCTGTTCCACCTCGAGCTGTCGGTGCACCTGCCCTACGTGACGCTGGGCCTGATCATCTGGAACCTGATCAACGCCGCGATCCTGGAGGGCTCCGACGTGTTCGTCGCCAACGAGGGACTGATCAAACAGTTGCCGACCCCGCTGTCCGTTCACGTCTACCGGCTGGTGTGGCGGCAGATGATCTTGTTCGCGCACAACATCGTCATCTATCTCGTCGTGGCGATCGTCTTCCCCAAGCCGTGGTCGTGGGCCGACCTGTCGGTGATCCCGGCGCTGGGCCTGATCGTGCTCAACTGCATCTGGGTATCGCTGTGTTTCGGCATCCTGGCGACCCGCTACCGCGACATCGGCCCGCTGCTGTTCTCGGTCGTGCAGTTGCTGTTCTTCATGACCCCGATCATCTGGAACGACGACACCCTGCGCCAGCAGGGCGCCGGGCGCTGGGCCGGCATCGTCGAGCTCAACCCGCTGCTGCACTACCTCGACATCGTCCGGGCCCCGCTGCTGGGTGCCCACCAGGAGCTGCGGCACTGGGCGGTGGTGCTGGCGCTGACCGTCGTCGGCTGGCTGCTGGCTGCCTTCGCGATGCGCCAATACCGCGCCCGCGTGCCATATTGGGTCTGAGCCCGGGGCCAGGGATTGCCGAAATGAACGGAGTCATCAGATGAATCGCGACGACACCTCGAAACCGGCGGCCACTGGCCCGTTGTCCGACCACGAGCGGGCAGACCTGGTCTTGATGCGGGAGGAGGAACGGCTGGCGCGTGATCTGTACCGGCGGTTCCACCAGGCGTGGGATGTGCCGATCTTTGCCAACATTGCCGCCAGCGAGCAGCGTCACTACGACGCGATCGGGCGACTGCTCAAGCGCTACAACGTCCCCGACCCGTCGGCCGGGAAGCCGCCCGGCGTCTACGCCGACACGGAACTCCAGGATGCCTACGACGGGTGGCTCGCCCGGGGACTGTCCTCGGCCCAAGGGGCCTACCAGGTCGGTGTCGAACTCGAGACCGGTGACATCGCCGATCTGTCCGCGGCCTTGGAGGCCTTGGAGGCCTTGCAAAGCAGCGACGAGGCAGCCATCCATCGGGTCTACGAGAACTTGCGTTCCGCTTCTCACAACCATCTGCGGGCGTTCGAAGCGGCGATATCGGGACGGCCCCTGGGCAGCGGCCGACGTTGGCGCAGGCGCGGCGGTGCACAGGGCGGGGATGGTTGCGGCGGCGGTCGAGGTGGTCATGGCCCTCGTGGTGGGCGCGGACGACGCGACAGTTGAGTCGGTCGGCACTGCCCTTCGGCGTCACCGGGCGCGGAAGCGGCCTCGACGCCAGACTCGCCGATGTCGCTCGCTTTGGCGCGACGCATTCGTCAGCCTTTGATCAGCCCGTATTCGACGAGTAGTTCGCCGATTTCGTTGTCGGTCATCTTGTTGACGAGGCGTCGACGCAGGATTTCCGGGACGGGGATGTCGATCTCCTTGCCGTCGCGCAGGTGCACGGCGGCGGCCAACAACGTGCGGATGTCGTAGGTCGAGTCGAAAACCTCCGGCACACCGCGGTCCACACCGAGCAGCCGATAGGCGGCCTCCATGCCGGTGCGCACCGAGTATTCGGTGGTGAAGATGCAGTCGCGGGTGGTTTCGGCGAACTGGCCGATGAACGCGAAGTTCACGGCCCCCTCGGGAACCACATCTGGCCGGTCACCGGAGGCGCGTGGCATGAAGAATGCGGTGACATAGGGCATCATCACCGGTACCGTCTTGGCGCCGCCTGCCGCCAGTTCGGGAATCTCGTCCCCGGGGACGCCCAGGTGATAGAGCCATTCCCGGGTGATCTCCTCACCGGTACAGTCCTGCATCGGCTTGTCGACGTAGTCACCCGGGACGTCGACGAACAGTGCATACAGCCATACCACGATCTGCTCCGGTGGCTGCTGCTTGAAGTGGGGCTGACGGTTGACCGTCCAGCTCAGCAGCCATTTCGAGTCTCGCGCGGTCACGATGCCGCCGGTGACGACCTTGCCGCTGAACGGATCCCGCTTGCAGATCTTCTGAATGTAGTGCGGGATGCGCCGATCCAGTGTGGTGACGGTGGCCGATTCCCACTTGGTTTCCGGGATGTGGGCACCGAACACGTCGGGGTGGCCGAAGCAGGGATCTTTGGCCGCGATGCGCCGCCACAGCTCCCAGGCCGGCGCCGGTCCGGTGTTGAGCGTTGCGGGGGTGTGATGGTCGCCGTTGTCGGAGTTTTCGGTCAGCGAGCCGATGGTGGTCAGCACCAGATCGTCGGGCCCGAGGTCGACACCGCCGGACACGCCGTCACGTATCCAGTGAATTCTGTTGGCCTGCTTACGCTCTTCGCTGATGTCGAATTCGATGTCGGTGACCTCGGTGTCGAAGCGAAACGTCACACCCTGCTCCAGCAGCCACCGGTAAAGCGGGAGCACCAGCGATTCGTACTGATTGTATTTGGTGAATTTCAGCGTCGACAGGTCGGGCAGTCCGCCGATGTGGTGGATGAACCGGTGCAGATAGAGCTTCATCTCCAGCGCGCTGTGCCACTCCTCGAACGCGAACATCGTGCGCCAGTAGAGCCAGAAGTTGCTGTCGAGGAAGTCGCGACCGAACACCTCGTTGATGCGTTTGTTCTCCATCTCCGCGCGTGACGCGAGGAAGACTTTGACGATGTCCTTCTGTGCCTTGGCGTTCAACGCGAACAAACCGTCGGTGTGCGCATCCTGGCCGCGGTTGACGGTGGCGCGGCACAGACTGTAGTTGGGGTCGTCCTTGTTGAGCCAGTAGAACTCGTCGAGCACACTCGCGCCCTCGACCTCGATGGACGGTATGGACCGAAACAGGTCCCACAGGCATTCGAAGTGATCCTCCATCTCGCGGCCCCCGCGAATGACGAAGCCCCGCTTGGGTTCTTTGATGCCATCGAGCGCCCCGCCGGGCAGTGCGAGCCGTTCCAGGATGGTGATCCTGGCACCGGGAAGCCCGCCGTCGCGGATCATGAACGCCGCCGCCGACATCGACGCCAGGCCGGCACCGACCAGCCAGGCGGTCTTGTTCTCGACGCCCTCGGGTTTGCGGGGGCGGGCAAAGGCCTCATAGTTACCGCTGCTGTAGTACACGACGTTTCCCCTCCGGCCGATCACTGATAGGTGTAGAAGCCCTCGCCCGTGGCGAGACCGAGATTGCCCTTGTCGATGTAGTTCTCTTTGAGCCAGGCTGCGATCTTCTGGGATTCGGCGTCCCCGTGGACCATGATGTTGTACGGGGTGGCGAGGCCGATGATGTCGAGAATCTGCAAAGGGCCCAGCGGCGCACCGGTGGCGATACGCCAGGTGCGGTCGATGTCCGACGGATCGGCGTAGCCGCCGAAGACGAGTTCGGCCGCGGCGTTCAGAAACGGCACCAGCAGCGAGTTGAGAACGTAACCCGCTTTCTCCTTGTGCAATGCGATGGGCACCATCCCGATGGCTTCGGCGAAGTCGACCACCGCCGCAAAGATTTCAGGGTCGGTATCGGCGGTACCCATGATTTCGGCGGTGTTGAACTGCCAGACCCGGTTGGCGAAGTGCAAGGCCAGGAATCGGTCGGGCCGGCCCGTGGCATCTTTGAGATCACTGGGCAGCAGCGTCGAGGAGTTGGTGGCAAAGATCGTCTTCGGTGGTGCCAGCGCGGCGATCTTCCGATAGATCTCCCGTTTCAGTGCGAGGACTTCGGGAACTGCCTCGATGACCAGGTCGGCATGTTTTACGGCTTCGCTGAGATCTGAGGTCAGGGTGATCCGCTTCAGCGCCGCGGCCGCCGCTCCGTCCTTGGCGTCGGGAACCTCCTTGCCATAGGTTTGCACCAGGTGGTCATACCGTTGTCTGGCGGCGTCCAGCGCGGCGTCGTCGATGTCGTAGGAGACGACGCTGAACCCCTTGAACGCCGACTGGAAGGCGATCTGGGAGCCCAAAACGCCGGCGCCCAGGACTGTGACGTGGTGGATACCGCTATTCATGAATCGCTCCGTTCGTCCGTCACGCTACTTCCCGACATCGCCTCGACCATTACGCTCGACAGCGAGCCAAACATCTCGGGTGAGGCTGTTCCTAGGGTCCAAAGGCCCAAGCCGACGGCGACGCCGATCACAA